>NZ_JBFTKN010000013.1:0-138406 GCF_056395965.1 Dyella sp. 05T440 | reverse complement strand
GCGCCTGGCGTTGTTCGGCTCTTGGTGTGGCTCTTCGCCCTCGGGGTCCCCGTATGACGCGGCGGGCGGGTGGAGGAAAGCCCGAAGGGTGGCCGCATGGATGCGGCCAGTTTTTCGACAGGACAGGGATGTCCTGTCGAAAAACCCCGCAACCCGCCCGCGCACCTGGAGGGCCGCAGGCCCGGAAGGCGCGTCATCCGGGGGGCCCTTCTCCGTGGGTTACTTTCTCTTGGGCAAGCAAGAGAAAGTGACCCGTCCTCAGGCAGGAGGACGGAAGCCCGCGGCAGGCGAGCCAGATCGCCGTATCGCGACAACCGAAGTCCATCGCTCCTGGATCCCGGCCTGCGCCGGGATGACGAGCAAACAGCGGGCAAGTCCCGCGATGCCAGATGGAATGAAAAGCTAGCGCGTAGTGGTCGCCGCCGCCGGCACCGCTGCAGCCTTCGGTGCAACCGGCACAACCGCCGCCGCCCCCTTCACCTGCTGCTGAAAGAAATTCTCAATCAGGTGATACACGTGACTGCGCTGCCCGGGCAAGTTGAGCCCATGCTTCGCCCCCGGGTACGCCATGAACTGAAACTGCGTCCCACGCTTCTGCAACTCCGCCATCAACTCGGTCGAGTTGAGAAACAGCACGTTGTCATCCGCCATCCCGTGCACGAGATACAACTTCGAGGTAAGCCCATCGAGCCACGCCATCGGCGAGCTGCGCGTGTAACCCGAATCGTTGTCCTGCGGCCGCCCCAGATAACGCTCCGTGTAGAAGGTGTCGTAGAGCCGCCAGTTGGTCACCGGCGCCACCGCCACACCGCCGGCCAATTCATCCGAAGCCTTCGCCAGCATCATGGTGGTCATGTAACCGCCATAGCTCCATCCGAACACGCCCACATGCTTGGCATCCACCCACGGCTGCGACTTCAGCCAATGGATGCCGACCAGCTGATCGTCCACTTCGGCCGCGCCCAGCTGCTGGTAGATGGCGTTCTCGAACTGGCGCCCGCGGCGCGCCATGCCGCGGTTGTCCAGCGTGAACACCACAAAGCCCTGGTTGGCCATGTACTGGTTGAAGTAGTCGCCCCACGCATTGGTGACCATCTGCGCATGCGGGCCGCCGTAATACATGTCAAACACCGGATACTTCTTGGTGGGATCGAAGCCGGCCGGCTTGTACAGGCGGTAGTACAGCGTCTGCCCGTCCGCCGCTTTGAGCGTGCCGAATTCCGGCTTGATCAGGCTGTCGCGATACGGCCAGTACGGATGTTTTTCATCCAGCTTGTTGGCCTCGATCCAGCTGACCAGGCTGCCGTCCGACTTGTGCAGGCTGACCTGCGGCGGCGTATCGACACTGGAGAAATTGTCGAGATAGAAACTGCCCTCCGGCGCGAAAGAAGCCGCGTGCGTGCCCGCGCCCTGGCTGATGCGCGCCGGCGCTTTCGCCGTGCTGCCGTCGATCTTCAGCGCATAGATCTGCTTCTCGGGAACAGCGTCCTTGTTCGACGCCACGAAGACCGTGCCCGTGTGCTCGTTCACTGCCAGCAGTCCGTCGATCTGCCAGTCGCCTTCGCTCACCGCGTGCTTGAGCGTGCCGTCGAGACCGTACAGATACAGATGGTGGTAACCGCTGCGCTCGCTGCCCCACAGGAAAGTCTTGCCGTCCTTGAGGAAGGTGAGATCGCTGTTGAGATTGATCCAGGTGTCGCTGGTTTCGGTGAGCAGTGTGCGCTGCGCCAGGGTCTTCGCGTCGACCAGGCGCAGATCCAGTTTCTGCTGATTGCGCGGCATGCGCTGGTAGGTGACGTGCTTGCCGTCGGGCAACCAGTTCACGCGGGTGAGATAGATGTCCGCATCCTTGCCCAGGTCGATCCAGCGCGGTTGTCCGCCAGCGGGCGACACGAGGCCAAGCTTCACGGCCACATTGGGCGCGCCTGCGGCGGGATAGCGCTGATCGATCACGTCGGTGTGATCGGCAAACAGCTCGGTGCGCTTGGTCACCGGCACCTTGGCTTCGTCGTAGCGCTCGAACGCAATGGCCGAGTCGTCGGGTGCCCACCAATAGCCGGCGCTGCGATCCATTTCTTCCTGCGCGACGAACTCCGCTTCACCGTTGTGCACGGTGCCGCCGCCATCATGCGTCAGCTGCCTGGCTTCGCCGGTGCCCAGATCGATCACCCATAGATTCTGATCGCGCACGTAGGACACGTAGCGACCCTTGGGCGAGATCTTCGGATCGATCACGTTGTCGCCGGTATCGAGCGGCGTGGGAGCCGCGTCCGGCGTGGCCAGCGCGACGACATAGAGTTTGCCGTTGATCGGGAACAACAGCTGCTTGCCGTCAGGCGACCATTGGTAGCTCACGATGCCGTGCAGGCCGGCGGTGCGTTCGCGCTCGCGGCGCGCCTTCTCCGCATCCGACAACTGCTCGCCGTTGGGTTCGAGTTTCTTCGAATCCACCAGCAGGCGCGTCTTGTTGTCCTTGAGCTGGTATTCCCACAGGTCCAACTGGAACTGATCGTCCGCGCGGGCGCGCAGGAAAGTCACGCGGCTGCCGTCGGGCGAAATCTGCAGACCGCGCGGCGCGGCACCGGCAAGATTGCCACCGTCGAAGATGCGTTCGATCGTGAGTTTTTCGGCCATGGTCGGCAGGGCTACCATCGTCAGGGCAGCAAACAAAAGGGCGCGCATGGAGACTTCCTTGGGCGACGCGTCGTACGCAAGAACAAACGGCGATTAGAACGCGTCGCGCCCTTGGAAACCAGCGCTTTGTGCGTGAAGCAGGCGAAAAAGGGCGGAAACTCCGTGAAGGCGCGACGTTTCTGACGGCTCCCGCTCCTCTTCACACTCGCGGCTAGCTCTTCGCTCCCTGCCCGAACAGCACTTTGCGCGCGTCCTCATCCGTCGTCAGGTCGAACTTGCCCTTGATATCCTCGCCCAACGCATACGCGCGCCGGGTGGCGGGACGCTCGCCGATCGCTACGAACCAAGCCTTCAAGTGCGGGAAATCCTCCAGGCTCATGCCTTGGTTTTCGTGCGGCACGATCCACGGATAGGCCGCCATATCGGCGATGCTGTAGTCGTTGCCGGCGATGAAGCTGCGGCCTTCCAGACGCTTGTTCAGCACGCCGTAGAGGCGACGCGTCTCGTTGACATAGCGGTCGATGGCGTAGGGGATTTTCTCCGGCGCATAGCGGCTGAAGTGATGGTTCTGGCCGAGCATGGGGCCCAGCCCAGCCATCTGCCAGTACAACCACTCCAGCACCGTGTATTTGCCGCGCGGATCGGTCGGCAGGAAGCGGCCAGCCTTCTCGGCGAGGTACTGCAGGATCGCGCCGGACTCGAACACGCTGATCGGCTCACCACCGTCGGCAGGCGCCGTATCCACGATGGCCGGCATGCGGTTGTTCGGCGAAATCGCCAGGAACGCTGGCTGAAACTGCTCGCCCTTGCCGATGTTGACCGGTTTGATGGTGTAGGGGAGGCCGGTTTCTTCGAGGAATAGCGTCACTTTGTGGCCGTTGGGCGTGGGCCAGTAGTACAGCTCGATCATGAGGTTTCCTGGGGGCGGACGATCTGTTGATGTTCGGGGCGCTAGGCTTGGATTCAAGCCGGGACCGGCCGCTGCACCGTCAACCGCTCTTGGGTGCCCGCGTTCCCGCAGAGACGCCCTTAAGGAGTGCCGCCCATGAAACGCCTTCCCGCCATCGCTGCGATTGCTCTTGCCGTCACGCTGTCTGGCCACGCATGGGCCCAGCAGGACGCGCCACCCGCCGCCGGCAGCCAACACATGCACGCCTTCGATGCGCCAACGCAGTTGCAGCGCCTGACCAGGCAATTGCAGCTGACGCCGGATCAGCAGGCCAAGATCGGCCCGCTGCTGGAACAACGCGGCCAACAGCTGCAGGCGATACGCGGCGACACCAGCCTCAAGCCCGCCGACCGCCGCGCCAAGACCATCGCCATCGTGCAGGACAGCGACAGTCAGATTGGTGGCGTGCTGACCCAGGAGCAGCGCGACAAGTGGAAGGCCGTGCGCGAGAAGGCGATGGAGCGCATGCAGGAAAAACGCGGCCAAAACGTGCCCGCGGCGCCGGGCAGCAGCGGCGGCTGATTCCGCCCGCGGCATCCCTTATCCTGCTCCATCTCGCCTAACGCAGTGATGGAGCAGGTATGGCACGCGTCGTCGTGGTCGGCAGCATCAATATGGACCTGGTGACGCTGGCGCCACGCTTTGCCGAACCGGGCGAAACCATTCTTGGCGAACGCTTTCTCACCGTGCATGGCGGCAAGGGCGCCAACCAGGCGGTGGCCGCGGCCCGCCTGGGTGCGGACGTCGCGCTGATCGGAGCCTTGGGCGATGACGCCTTTGGCAACGAACTGCACAACGGCCTCGCGCGCGAGGGCATCTCGCTGGAGCATGTCGAGCGCATCGCCGACTGCGGCAGCGGCACGGCGTCCATCACGGTTGCGCAGGGCGAAAACCACATCGTGGTCGTGCCCGCCGCCAACGCCCGCGTGACGCCGGCGCAGATCGAGCACGCGCATGCCACCTTGGCGTCGGCAGATGCCATCCTCGTGCAGATGGAGATACCGCTCGAATCGGTCGAGGCGACGCTGCGCCTTGGTCAAAAGCTTGGCAAACCAGTCATTCTCAATCCTGCGCCCGCGCAGAAGTTGCCGATGGAGTGGTTGAAGCTCGCTCGCTATCTCACGCCTAACCAGCATGAGCTGGCCATCCTGCTTGGTGCATCCGGTGATGAGGACTTTCGCACGCTCATGCAACGCGCACCCGCGCCCGTCGTGCTTACGCGTGGCAGCGATGGCGCGTGGTACCGCGACGGCGGCGATCCACAGCATCAGGCGGGTTTTAAAGTCGATGTAGTCGACACCACGGGGGCGGGCGATACGTTCAACGCCGCACTGGCCGTCTTCCTGCACGAAGGATTGCCGATCGCGGTGCGCAAGGCGTGTGCGGCGGCGGCGTTGTCGGTGACGCGATTGGGCGCGCAGGGTGGCATGCCGACGCGAGCGGAGCTCAAGGAGTTCCTGTGACAGCGCACCCTCTCTGTGGGAGCGCACCCTGTGCGCGACAGCCACGCTGAGGTGTATCGCTCCGTAGGATTGTCGCGCACAGGGTGCGCTCCCACAGACAGCTCGCGCTAGTCCGAAGGCCCTGGCGCAATCACTTCGCGCTGCCCATTGATACCCATCGACGACACCAATCCTGCCGCTTCCATCGCTTCGACCAAGCGCGCCGCGCGGTTGTAACCGATGCGGAACTGCCGCTGCACGAACGAGATGGACGCACGGCGCGAACGCAGCACGAACGCAGCCGCCTCGTCGTAGAGTGGATCAAGTTCGGCATCGCCGGCTTCCTCGCCGAACAGTTCGCCGGAACCTTCGCTAGGCGGACCGGCAAGGATCTCTTCCTTGTAATCGGGTTCGCCGTAGAGTTTGAGGTGCGCCACGATGCGATGCACTTCCTCATCGGCAACAAAGGCACCGTGGATGCGCTGTGGATAACCCGTGCCCGGCGGCAAGAACAGCATGTCGCCCTGGCCGAGCAGGCTCTCCGCGCCCATCTGATCGAGAATGGTGCGTGAGTCGATCTTCGACGACACCTGGAAGGCCACGCGCGTTGGGATATTCGCCTTGATCAGGCCGGTGATCACGTCCACCGACGGGCGCTGCGTCGCAAGGATCAAATGAATACCGGCGGCGCGCGCTTTCTGCGCAAGGCGTGCAATCAGTTCTTCGATCTTCTTGCCGGCGACCATCATCAGGTCGGCCAGCTCGTCGATCACCACCACGATCATCGGCAAAGTGTCCAGCAACTCGGGCACTTCGGGATGCGCGGGGAACGGGTTCATCAGCGGCCGACCCGCCGCGCGCGCCTCGCGTACTTTCTGATTGAAGCCGGCGAGATTGCGCACGCGCAGATCCGACATCACGCGGTAGCGGTTCTCCATTTCGGCCACGCACCAGGCCAATGCATTGGCGGCGAGCTTCATGTCGGTGACGACCGGCGCGAGCAGATGCGGGATACCCTCATAGACTGAGAGTTCCAACATCTTCGGGTCGATCATGATCATGCGCACGTCGTCAGGCGTGGCCTTGTACAGCATCGACAGGATCATCGCGTTCACCGCGACGGACTTGCCCGAGCCGGTGGTGCCGGCCACCAGCATGTGCGGCGCCTTGGCCAGGTCGGCGACCACCGGTTCACCGGTAATGTCCTTTCCCATCGCCAGTGTCAGCAGCGAATCGGCATCGCGATAGACCGGTGAGTCGAGGATCTCGGACAAGGCGATCATCTGGCGCTGCTCGTTCGGCAACTCCAGGCCCATGCAGGTCTTGCCCGGAATGGTTTCCACCACGCGGATGGACGTCCGTCCGAGACCGCGCGCGAGATCCTTCATCAACGCGACGATCTGATTGCCGCGCACGCCCACGGCCGGCTCCACTTCGAAGCGCGTGATGACAGGACCGGCCGATGCGCCGACGACGGTCACCGGCACTTTGAATTCGCGCAGGCGTTGTTCGATCAGCTCGCCGGTTTCTGCGAGCTGCGCTTCGTCGATGGAGGTCAGCTCCTGGCGTGGCGCCGCGAGCAGGGAGAGCGGCGGCAACATGGCCGTCGAACGGGTTCGCGCTGTTGCAGAGGAAGGCAGCGGCGTGATGTCCGCAGCCGTGATGACGGGTTCATCGTCATTGGCGGCTACACGTCGGCCCGGTGCGATCGGTACAGCCTGCAACGGCAGGGCGACAGCTGCGAGATCGAGATCGGACGAGGTGTCCTCCGGTGCAGCCAAGGTTGCGGCAACGGGCAGCGGTGCTGGATCCAGATCGACCGCCGCAGCCAATGGCACCTCGTCGACGACCGGTTCTGCTTGCGTCGGCAACGGTGCCGGCACGACCGGCTCCATCGGCCGCGGGGCCTGTGCCGCCGCGGCGCCGGCGGCGATCGGTGACGCGGAGGTCTTCGCCAGGCTCGGGCTGGTCGCGATGGATGGCGAGGCACGACCAAACGTTGGACCTGGCGACGCTGCTGCCACGCGACCGTGCTTGGGCGTAAGCCAGGGCTCGCGTATCACTTGCTCTTGCTGTGCCGCGTAGCGGACAGGCGGGACGCGCGACGATGACGCAGCAGGTAGCATTGCTGATGCCGATGAAGGCGTGCTCTTTGCAGCGACGACGGGATCGACGGCCGCTTGAGCAACTCGCTCTGCTGCTGGCGTCGGTCGGCGATGCTTCGCGGATGCACGCTCCACGCGACGCACCGCGCCGGTCGCTCGACGTCGGGTGATCGGCTTGCCACGCCGCGCCGCGATCGCATCCAGTGCACGCTGCAGCAACCTGGCGATCACGTCGACAGCCGCCGACAAACGCTTGAACATCGCCGGCCAGCCCATGCCCAGATACCACGGCAACGCAGCAGCAAGCACCGCCAGCATGGCCAGCGTCGTGAGCCATCCACCGAGCAAGCCGCCGATGCCATGCGACAGCGCGCGACACACCATGCCGCCGGCGTTGGCATCATCGGTGTACTGATCGATCACCAGACCTTCGAGCGTGGCACTGGCCAGCAGCACCAGCAGCGCGCCCAACCCGTAGCGAATCGAACCTTCGCCGCCACCCGACCTGTTGCGCCGTTTCAGCAGAGTCCTGCCGGCGCGCCAGAGCAGGGGGACAAGCCAGAGTGTGGACAGCCCGAAGGCGCCGAAAAAGAATGAGAGCATGCCTGGATTCGAATCGACCGCGTGCAAACTCAGCATGTTAGCGCCATTGCCTAAGGCACGTCAGCAGAGAGTTCGCTAACGTCTTGTCGTTGTTTGGAACTTGGACTCAGACCGGCGTGCTATTTGCCGATGCAGAACGAGCTGAAGATGGCGCCGAGCAGGTCGTCGCTGGTGTAGCTGCCGGTGATTTCTCCCAGTGCCTGCTGCGCTTGGCGCAGTTCCTCGGCCGCCAGTTCGCCCGCGCGAGTAACCCGCAGCACCTGCTCGGCCTGATCCAGGTGCAGGGCGATTTCCTCAAGCGCCAACACATGGCGACGGCGCGCACTAAACGCGCCTTCGCCACTGCCCGAGCCGGCAAGTTGCTTCAAATGGTCGCGCAAGGCATCGAGGCCGGCACCGGTTTTCGCGGAGGCCCACACCCAGATGGCTTCTGGCCGCACGTCGTAACGCGGCGTGCCGCTGGCGAGGTCGATCTTGTTGATGAACACGATGCGTTCGACGCTCGCCGGCAGATCGGCGAGCAGGGCAAGGTCGTGTTCGGCGTGCGCGATGTCGGTGACGAGCAGGGCGACGTCGGCGCGAGCGAGCTCGCCATGGGCACGGCGTACGCCTTCGCGTTCCACCGGATCGTCGGTGTCGCGCAGACCCGCCGTGTCGGCCAATTCGAGCGCGACGCCGTCGAGGTTGAGTTGCTCGCGCAATACATCGCGGGTGGTGCCGGCGATATCGGTAACGATGGCGCGGTCGCTGCCGGCCAGCGCATTGAGCAGGCTGGATTTGCCGGCGTTGGGACGTCCGATGATGGCGACGCGCAAGCCGTCATTGAGCCGCACGCCGCGCTGCGCTTCACGCAACAGGGCATCGAGTTCCGCGCGCAGCGCCTGCAGCTGACCCATGATGCTGGGGTCAGCGAGAAAATCAATTTCCTCTTCGGGAAAATCAATCGCCGCTTCGATATGCACACGCAGTGCGATCAGCGACTGCAGCAAGTCGTGCACTTTGCGCGAGAACACACCCTCCATCGAGCGCAGCGCCGCGCGCGCACCAGCCTGCGAACGCGCCGCGATCAAATCGGCCACCGCTTCCGCCTGCGCCAGATCGAGCTTGCCGTTGAGAAACGCGCGTTCGGTGAATTCGCCCGGACGCGCCAAACGCGCGCCGATGCTGCAGACGCGACGTAGCAGTGCGTCGAGCAGCACGGGACTGCCATGGCCTTGCAGTTCCAGCACGTGTTCGCCGGTGTAGGAAGCCGGCGCGGGAAAGTAGAGCAGCAGGCCGCGATCGATCAATTCGCCGTCGCGTTCGCGGAAAGCTGTGAAGTGCGCGCGGCGGGGATCGGGGTCGCGTCCGAACAATTCCGCGGCGATGCCGGGCACCGCCGGTCCCGACACACGCAACACACCGACACCGGCGGCGCCGGGTGCGCTGGCAATGGCGGCAATAGTGTCGGTGTGATTCATGGCGGGAATTATGCGGTTTGCGAGGAGCAATGCGATAACGATATGGCCGCCCCTCATCGTCATCCCGGCGCAGGCCGGGATCCAGTGGCGAGAGCAATGGGTCTTCGCGACAGCGCATAAAGCAGCATCACTGTCGCGAAGACCGCGCATCGCCGCCACTGGATCCCGGCCTGCGCCGGGATGACGAGCCATAGGTTTGCTGCGCAAAAAAGGGCCGCTGACGCGGCCCTTTTCTCCAAACCTATGAGTGTGATCAGGCCGTCGCCTTGGCCTTCTCGTCCGCGCGATCGACGCTGCGCGTGATCAGCCACTGCTGGGTCAGGCTGGTCAGACCGTTGACCACCCAGTACAGCACCAGGCCGGCCGGGAAGAACAGGAACATGAAGCCGAACACCACCGGCATCACCTTCATCATCTTCTGCTGCGCCGGGTCCATGCCCGCCGCCGCTGGGGTGAGCCACTGCGTGGCCAGCATCACCAGGATGTAGATCACCGGCAGCACGAAGAACGGATCGGGCGCGGAAAGGTCGTGCACCCAGCCGAAGAACGGCGCATGGCGCAGCTCCACGCTTTCCATCAGCACGCGATACAGACCGAAGAACACCGGCATGGTGATCAGGATCGGCAGGCAGCCCGACATCGGGTTGACCTTCTCCTTCTTGTACAGCTCCATCATGGCCTGCTGCATCTTCATCTTGTCGTCGCCGTAACGCTCCTTCAGAGCGTTGACGCGCGGCTGCAGCTTGCGCATGCGGGCGCCGGAGCGGAACTGCGCGGCCGTGAGCTTCCACAGCGCACCCTTCAGCAGCAGCACCAGCAGGATGATCGCCACGCCCCAGTTGCCGGCGATGGTGTGCAGCTGCGACAGGAGCCAGTGCAGCGGCTGCGCGACCACGGTCAGCCAACCGTAGTTGGTGGTGAGATCCAGACCCGGAGCGACCTGGTCAAGCGTGCCCTGCAGCTTCGGACCGATATACAGGCGCGATGCACTGGTGGCGCTCTGGCCCGGCGCCACGCTGATGGACGGACCCACCGCGCGGATCAGATAGACCGGCTGCGCCGTATCGCCATTGATCACGCTGGTGCTGTACGTGCTGGCGTCCTGCGCCTGCGGAATCCAGGCCACGAAGAAGTAATGCTGCAGCATCGATGCCCAGCCGCCGGTGATGGCGTGGTTCAACGGCTTCTTGGCGAAGTCCGCGAACGACAGCGTGGTCATCTTGTCGTCGGGGCTATACCAGGCGGCGCCATAGAAGCTGTGCGACGAAGGATCGGTGAAGTTCTGCAGCCAGCTCTTCTGCTGCGTCGGCGCCACGCGCTGCAGCTGCTCATAGGTATTGCCGGCCCATGCCGCGCTGCCGCCGTTCTCGATCTTCTGGTCGACGGTGACGACATAGCTGCCGCGCTTGAGCGCGAAGGTCTTGGTGACCTTGAGGCCGGCGGCGTTCTGCCAGGTCAGGTCGACTTTGAGATCGTCCTGACCCTGGGTGAGGGTGTAGCTGGTCTGCGCGGCCGAGAACACGGCGCGATGATCGGGCGCGTCGCCCTGGTTGCTGACGATGCCGCTCTGCGCGACAAAGTACTGCGAGCGGTCGTCATCGAGCAGGCGCGCCGGCGCCGGATCGGGATCCTTGCGGGTACGCGGCACCGACGGGTAGGTCAGCAGCTCCGAACGGACCACGCTGCCGCCACGGGTATCGATGGTCAGGCGCAGCACGTCGGTGCTCACCGTGATCAGCTGGGCGGACGCCTCGCTGACCGTGCCGGGTACCGCAGCAGCCGGAGCCGTGGATGCACTGGCGCCCGGCACGCTGCTGTCGGTGCTGCTGGTGGCAGCGGCGGCAGCGGGCGGTTGCGGGCCGTAATCCTTCTCCCAGGCCTGGAACAAGAGATAGGCGACAGCCAGCAGGGCAAAGATGAGGAACGTACGCGTTTGATTCATCGCGGAGCAGATCCGGTGCATCCGCGACACGCGTGTCGCGGAAAGGAATGGAGAAGGTCAACGCACGATTGTGCCGGTCGGGCCGTCCGGCTTCAATGTGGCCTCGACCTTGGCGGAACGCAGTTTCTTCCACAGCTGCTGCAATTCGGCGAGCAGCTCCGGACCGGGCAGGCCACACGCCTGCTCGCGTGCCATCACCATGAGGTCGACGGAGGGAAGCTCAAGACGGGCGCGCCGGAAAGATTCGCGTATCAGGCGCTTGATGCGGTTGCGATCGACCGCACGCTTGGACACGCGTTTGGATATGGCCAGGCCCAGCCGCGGGTGGCCGAGGTCATTGACCCGATAGCGCACAGAAAAACAGCGGCCGCCGAAGCGGCCGCTGGTATGTCGCAAAGCTGCAAAATCACCGGCGCTACGTAACCGCGCTTCACGCGGCAGGCCGGCGGCACGCATGCTGGCGAGCCGCTTACGGGATCAGGCGCTTGCGACCCTTCGCGCGACGTGCGTTCAGGATCTTGCGGCCATCGGCCGTTGCCATACGAGCACGGAAGCCGTGGGTGCGGGCACGCTTGAGCTTGCTGGGCTGGAAGGTCCGCTTGGACATGGCTTCCTCCGGTTAAGTTGGTAAAAAGGTTGGAAATTATGAAGAGGAAGTTGGGCGCTTGTCAAATAGGGGTATGTTCGGGGTTGACAAAAGGCTGTTTACTTCCTGTGGATATCCATGTGGATATCCCGCCATGAAGGAGCTCTCGTGCTGCTAGAATCGCCGGTCCACCCCGCGCGAAAGCGCTCCTTCCAGTGGTTGAATACTTCCCATGAGTGACCTGTGGCGGCGCTGTCTCGAGCGCCTCGAGGGCGAATTGAACGCCGAAGACCTGCACACCTGGCTGATGCCATTGCAGGCGCGCGACGACACCCATGGCTTGCAGCTGTTTGCGCCGAACCCCTACACGCTCGATACGGTGCGCGAGCGCTATCTGGCGCGCATTGAAACGGTGATCAGCCAGCTGACCGGGCACGATCTCACGGTACGCCTGGAAGTGGGCTCCAACTCCCCGCGCGCTACGGCGAGCGGCAAGGTGGCCGCTCCCGCGCCGGCCAAGGTCGCCCCCACGGTGATCGAAGCACCGGCGCCAACCTTCAACCACAACCTGGATCCGCACTACACCTTCGAAACCTTCGTCGAAGGCAAGTCGAACCAGCTGGGCAAGGCCGCCGCCATGCAGGTGGCCATGAACCCGGGCCGCGCCTACAACCCGTTGCTGCTGTACGGCGGCACCGGCCTAGGTAAAACGCACTTGATGCACGCCTCCGGCAACCTGATGCGCGAACGCAACCCTGATTTCAAGGTGCTGTACCTGCGCTCGGAGCAGTTTGTCGGTTCGATGATCGAAGCGCTGCGCACCAAGAGCATGGACGAGTTCAAGCGTCGCTTCCGTTCGGTCGACGCGCTGCTGATCGACGATATCCAGTTCTTCGCCGGCAAGGACACCACGCAGGAAGAGTTTTTCCACACCTTCAACGCGTTGTTCGAATCCAAGCAGCAGATCATCCTGACCTGCGACCGCTATCCGAAAGAGGTGGACAAGCTCGAGCCGCGGCTGAAGTCGCGCCTGGGCTGGGGCCTGTCGGTGGCGATCGAGCCGCCGGACTTCGAGACGCGCGCGGCGATCCTGCTGTCCAAGGCGCAGGACAAGGGCGTGGCGGTGAGCGAGAACGTCGCGATGCTGCTGGCCAAGCGCATCCGCTCCAATGTGCGCGACCTGGAAGGTGCGCTCAACACGCTGGCAGCGCGCGCCAACTTCTACGGCAAGCCGATCACCATCGATTTTGCGGAAGAAACCCTGCGCGACCTGCTCGCCACCCACGCGCAAGCGGTGACGGTGCCGAACATCCAGAAGATCGTGGCCGACTACTACCAGGTGCGCTTGCAGGATCTGTTGTCCAAGCGACGCGTGCGTTCGCTGGCTCGTCCGCGCCAGATCGCCATGGCCTTGTCCAAGGAGCTCACCGAGCACAGCCTGCCGGAGATCGGCGAGGCGTTCGGTGGCCGCGACCATACGACGGTGCTGCATGCCTGCCGCACGATCAAGAAGCATTGCGAGACCGACACACGCATGCGGCAGGATTGGGAACAGCTGATCCGTATCCTCACCGGCTGAGCGAGCAGGGCGGCTGTGCACTGAACGCTTGAAAAGTACTGTGGCAAGCTGTGGATAATAGGTGGATGGATTGGACCGAAAAGTTATCCACATTTGGCCCACAATCATCAGGCCTCTGGGAACACAGTGTCAAAGTTCGGCAAAGTATTGATTGTTAAGGATAATTTCTCAGTTTTGAGTTATCCACGGCCCCTACTACCACTACAGAACTTCTTTTAAAAACAGAAAAGCAGGATTGGGGAAGCGCATACATGCAATTCAGCATTCAACGAGAAGCTCTGCTCAAGCCGTTGCAGCAGGTCGTCGGCGTGGTCGAACGCCGCCAAACGCTGCCGGTTCTAGCCAACCTGCTGGTGAAAGTCGCCGACGGTAAAGTGTCGCTGACGGGTACGGATCTGGAAGTGGAGATGATCGCCACTACGACCGCTGACAAGCTGGTCGACGGTGAGATCACCATTCCAGCGCGCAAGCTGTTCGACATCGTGCGTGCATTGCCTGATGGCGCGCAGATCGAGCTGAAGCTCAATGGCGATCGCGTCGCCATGAATGCTGGACGCAGCCGTTTCACGCTCGCCACGCTGCCAGCCACCGAATTCCCGACCATCGATGAAATAGAGCTGGTTGAGCGAGTAGCGCTGCCGGAAGAAGTGCTGCGCGATCTCATGGAACGCACCGCGTTCGCCATGGCCAACCAGGACGTGCGCTACTACTTGAACGGCATGCTGCTGGATCTGCAGGAGCACACGCTGCGCTGCGTAGCCACCGACGGCCATCGCCTCGCGCTCAAGGAAACCAAGCTGGAAAGCAAGGTTTCCACGCGTCGCCAGATCATCATTCCCCGCAAGGGCGTGAACGAGTTGGTCGGTTTGTTCGAAACCGGCGACGGCCAGGTTGAGCTGGAATTCGGCCGCAACCACCTGCGCGTTCGTCGTGGCGATGTGGTGTTCACCTCCAAGCTCATCGACGGTCGTTTTCCGGACTACGAGGCAGTCATTCCGCTCGGTGCCGACAAGCACGCGACGCTCGATCGCGAAGTGCTGCGCGGGGCGCTCCAGCGTGCGGCGATTCTTTCCAACGAGAAGTACCGCGGCGTGAAGCTGGAACTGTCGCCGGGCAAGCTGCGCATCGTGGCTCACAACCCGGAGCAGGAAGAGGCCGTGGAAGAGCTGGAAGCCGATACGCCAGTCTCCGATCTGGCCGTGGGCTTCAACGTGGGCTATTTGCTCGATGCCTTGGCTGCCTTGCGCGGTGAGCGTGCTCGCCTGAGCCTGCGTGACGCGCAGTCGAGCTGCCTGGTGCAGGAAGACGATAGCGACCAGGCTCGCCACGTGATCATGCCGCTGCGACTCTGATGTCGATTTACCGTTTGCCTGATCACGGCAAGCTAGTCACGAACGCCGGGGCCGTCGAAAGACGCTCCGGCGTTCTTGCTTGGGAAGTTTGCTGATATGTGGCTGGAGAGCCTGCGCATTCGCGGTTTGCGTTGCCTCGCGGACGTCGTCATCCCCCTGGAACCCGGTGTGACCGTCTTTGCTGGGGCCAATGGCGCCGGCAAGACGAGCATTTTGGAGGCAGCGTTCCTGCTGTCGCACGCCCGGTCGTTCCGATCCGGCGCAAAAGACGCCTTGCTCCAACGCGGTGCAGAGTCCTTGTCCGTGTTCACCGAGCTTCGGCACGCCGATGGTCGAGGGCGTCGCCTGGGTTTGGGCCGACAAGGCGTTCGCTGGGAAGCGCGGATGGACGGTGAGGTGGTCAGCCTCAGCGAGTTGGTAGGGGAGTGCGCCGTAGTTTGTTTCGAACCGGGCTCGCATGCCTTGATCGCTGGCGGGGCCGAAGAACGCCGCCGCTATCTCGATTGGGGTGTGTTCCACGTGGAACACGAGTTCATGTTGGCCTGGCGACGTTACCAACGCGCTCTCAAGCAGCGCAATGCACTGTTGAGGGCTTCCAGCCCTGCGCCCGAGACACTGTTTTTGCCATGGGAGGCTGAATTGGACGCCACAGCGGCCGTTATCGATCGCCTTAGAGAACTGTATTTGGCGGCACTGCGCCCCCATATCGAAGGGGCGATGGCTGGCTTGCTGCCCGAGTTGGGCCGGGTGGAGATGAAATATCGGCGGGGCTGGTCCGAAGAAGCCTCGTTGGGCGAGTTGCTCGCCAGCCAGCGCGGCAGGGACCTGGCTCGGGGCCACACGACCATGGGTTCACATCGCGCGGACTGGTCGATCGTCTTTGAGCACGCCCCCCAGCGGGAGCATCTGTCTCGAGGGCAAGAGAAGCTGACGGCACTGGGTTGCTCTCTCGCCCAGGCCGCCCTCTATGCGGAGCGTCGGGGCGAGTGGCCGGTTGTCTGTCTGGATGATTTGGCCTCGGAACTCGATAGAGCCCATCAGGCGGCCGTGGTGGACCAACTGCGGTCGGTAGGCGCCCAGGTACTGGTCACGGGAACGGAGGTTCCTGAAGCCCTCCAGCAAGGTCCCACGCAAGTGTTCCACGTGGAACAGGGTCGTCTCGGCCCCCTGCTATAATCACCGATTGTGTCCCAGCCCGGCCTCTAGGCGCCGTCCGGGCGGGAGAAGGCGCCCAGGAAACGGTCGACGAATGAACGCATCCTACGATTCGAGCAACATCAAAGTTTTGAAAGGTCTGGAAGCGGTGCGCAAGCGCCCCGGTATGTACATCGGCGATACCGATGACGGCACCGGCCTGCACCACATGGTGTTCGAAGTCGTCGACAACTCGATCGACGAAGCCCTTGCTGGCTACTGCGACCATGTGACCGTCACGATCCTCGATGATGGCTCGGTCAGCGTTACCGACAACGGCCGCGGCATTCCGGTCGATACCCATCCGGAAGAGGGCCGGTCCACCGCGGAAGTGGTGATGACCGTGCTTCACGCGGGCGGCAAGTTCGACGCCAATTCCTACAAGGTTTCCGGCGGCCTGCACGGTGTGGGCGTGTCCGTGGTGAACGCGCTCAGCTCGCACCTGTGGCTGACCATCTACCGCGAAGGCAAGGAATATCAGCAGGAATACGCCCACGGCGAGCCGCTGTACCCGATCAAGCCGGTCGGCGAATCCACCAAGCGCGGCACCACCGTGCGCTTCCTGCCCAGCACCGGCACGTTTACCAACGTCGAGTTCCACTACGACATCCTGGCCAAACGCCTGCGCGAGCTGGCCTTCCTCAATTCAGGCGTCACCATCGACCTGAAGGATGAGCGCGGGGAGGGGCGTAGCGACCGCTTTGCCTACGAAGGCGGCATCCGCTCCTTCGTGCAGCACCTGGCCCAGCTCAAGACTGCATTGCATCCCAACGTGATCAGCCTGAGCGCGCAGCAGGACGGCATCTCGGTCGAGCTGGCGATGCAGTGGACCGATGCGTACCAGGAAACGATGTATTGCTTCACCAACAACATCCCGCAGCGCGACGGCGGCACCCACCTCACGGGCTTCCGTGCGGCACTGACGCGTTCGTTGCAGAGCTACATCGAAAAGGAAGGTCTGGCCAAGAACGCCAAGGTCACGCTCTCAGGCGATGACATGCGCGAAGGCATGATCGCCGTGCTTTCGGTGAAGGTGCCCGATCCGAAGTTCTCCTCGCAGACCAAGGACAAGCTGGTTTCCTCCGAGGTGAAGACCGCGGTGGAGCAGGCCGTCAACGAAAAGCTGGGCGAATTCCTGCTGGAGCACCCGAGCGAAGCCAAAGCCATTGCCTCCAAGGTGGTCGACGCCGCCCGCGCTCGCGAGGCAGCCCGCAAGGCGCGCGAGATGACCCGCCGCAAGGGCGCGCTGGATATCGCCGGCCTGCCGGGCAAGCTGGCGGACTGTCAGGAAAAGGATCCGGCGCTGTGCGAACTGTTCCTGGTCGAGGGTGATTCCGCAGGCGGTTCGGCCAAGCAGGGCCGCAATCGCAAGACCCAGGCCGTGCTGCCGTTGAAGGGCAAGATCCTCAACGTGGAAAAGGCCCGCTTCGACAAGATGCTGGCCTCCGCCGAAGTCGGCACGCTGATCACCGCGCTGGGCACAGGCATCGGCAAGGAGGAGTACAACCCGGACAAGCTGCGCTACCACCGCATCGTCATCATGACCGACGCGGACGTGGACGGCTCGCACATCCGTACTCTGTTGCTTACGTTCTTCTACCGTCAGATGCCCGAGCTGATCGAGCGCGGCCACATCTACATCGGCCTGCCGCCGCTCTACAAGATCAAGCAGGGCAAGCAGGAGCTCTACCTCAAGGACGATGCCGCGCTCAACGCTTACCTGGTTTCCAGCGCTCTCGACGGCGCCGAATTCCAGTACTCGGGCGTCGCGCCGGCGATCTCCGGCGAAGCGCTCGAGAAGTTGCTGCGCGACTACCAGGCCGCACTCGACCAGATTCAACGACTGGGCCACCGCTTCGACGCCACGGTGCTTACCGCGATGCTCGAGCACACGCCGATCGAAGCGGCCCTGTGGAGCGACGCGGCGGCGATGCAGGGCTGGCTGGCCGGCGTGCAATTGCGCCTGGCCGCGAGCGGGCTGGGCAAGCCGCGTTACCGCCTGGCGTTGCGTCCGGCCGTCGACGAGCAGCCCGCGGCGATCGAAGTAGTGCGCGACCAGCACGGCCTCTCGCATACCTGGTTGCTGCAGCAGCCGTTCTTCAGTGGCGCGGAATTCCGCCCGATCCTGCAGGCCAGCCAGCAACTCGCCGGCCTGGTGCAGGCGGACGCGGTGGTGCGCCGGGGCAATGGTTCGCGCGGCGTGCTGAGCTTTGCCGACGCGCGCCACTGGCTGCTGGAAGAGGGCAAGAAGGGCCGCATGATCCAGCGCTTCAAGGGCCTGGGTGAAATGAATCCGGAGCAGCTGTGGGAAACCACGGTGAACCCGGAAACCCGCCGCATGCTGCAGGTGGGCATCGAGGACGCGTTTGCGGCCGACCAGATGTTCTCCATGCTGATGGGCGAGGCGGTGGAACCGCGTCGCGACTTCATCGAAGCCAATGCACTGAAGGTCGCCAACCTCGACGTGTGACGACCGGGCCGCGCGGATGCGAGCACCACTCGCTTCCGCGCGGCCTTCTTTTTGCCTGCGTGTATTAACGCATTAGCACGTTAACTAAAGTCCGGAAAAGGGCTGCCGATAGCGTGTTTCCAGGCCGAAAAGTCACGGATGGCATGGTGCTGGGGCATGAAAATCAGGTCCCGTCGCTGGCGTATGGCCCAACTTATTGATTTTTAACATTCTTTGTTGCCGCGGTGCGACTTGTTATCTGCCGCCGAGTCAGGTTACGCTCAGCGATCCCCCGCGTCCTAGGCGCGTGAAACCTACATTGAGGACTGCCATGAAGCGTGTTCCCCTGATCAAGATGCTCGCTGGTTCGGCGCTGGCCCTGGCCGTGGTGAGCACCCCGGTCATCGCGAGCGACAGCTCTTCCAAGGACAAGAAGGAAGCGCTGTACCCCAACGCCACGCGCAAGGAACCGAAGCTGGACCTGACCAGCGAGAAAGACCAGAAGGCGATCAACGAAGGTCTCGACGCGGTCAACAACCAGGACAAGGACAAGGCGATCCAGATCCTTCAGCCGATCGCCGACGGCAGCAAGAGCAAGTATGCGCAAGCGCTGGCCCTGCAGGGTCTGGCGAACGTGCACTACAACGACGGCGACGTGAAGGGCGCGATCGATCTGCTCAAGCGCGCACTCGACAACGGCACCATGCCGAACGACACCTACTTCCAGCTCGAGTACATGCTTGCCCAGTTCTACCTGGCCAGCGAGCAGTACCAGCTGAGCATCGACACGGTCGACAAGTGGCGTGCCGAAGGCAAGAAGGAAACCGCCGAGTCGTACGCACTCCAGGGCAACGCCTACTACCGTCTCGAGAAGTTCCCGGAAGCGATTGCCGCCATCAAGAAGGCGCAGTCGATGACGGACAAGCCGAACGACAGCTGGAACCAGATCCTGATGGCCAGCTACTCGGAATCCGGCCAGGGCGACCAGGCCGCTCAGGTGGCGCAGCAGCAGCTGTCAGCCAACCCGAATGATCCGAATGCATTGAACAACGCTGTGGCCGTGCTGATGCAGGCGCAGAAGTATCCGGAAGCGATTTCGCTGATGGAGAAAGCGCGCGCCAGCGGTCAGCTCAAGACCGAGAAGGACTACATCAATCTTGCCAAGCTCTACCTGGTTTCGGGCCAGCAGAGCGGCGACCAGAAGGAACCGGCCACCAAGGCGGTTGCCGTCCTTCAGGAAGGCCTGAGCAAGGGCGTGGTCACTTCCACTGCAGAGAACTACACGCTGCTTGGTACGGCGTCTTACATGGCCGACAACACGTCGGGCGCGTTGGCGGCATACCAGAAGGCGATCCCGATGGCGAAGGACGGCGAGGCGAACATCCGCGCTGGCCAGCTGCTTATTCAGGAGAGCAAGTTCAGCGAGGCGAAGAGCCTCATCCAACAGGGCATCGACAAGGGCGTGCAGCACAAGGGCACGGCGTATATGTTGCTGGCCGAAGCGTGTCGTGGTCTGAAGGACAAGCCGGGCACGATCGCAGCCATGGAGAAGGCCGCACAGGATCCCGAAACCTCCGCCAAAGCAAAGGCTTGGCTGAAGGCACAGGGCGCGAGTAAGTAAGGCAGAACGTGTAACAAGTGCGAGGCAGATGGACGTCCATTTGTCTGCCTCACAAGTGCTATACATTTGCCATGTGCTGTTGTACCGTTGAAACCCTTCCGTGTTCCCGTCCAGTGGCAAACGTCATCCGTTTGGATCGATTTGCCGCAGGAAACCGTGACCACGTCTTACCGATTGATTAGCTCCAGATAGTGACAGATGGCCTCAAGTAACGAAGCAACCGGCCAAGGGCCGTTCAATTGGAGGCGTACCTGGGCGCTGGCCGTAGCCATTGCGCTGCATGCGTTCGCGTTCCTGTTGCTGGTGGCGCCCATGGCACCGCCGAAGCAGGTACAGAAAGAAAAAGAACGCACGGTCCAGGTTAACTTTATCGAGCCTCCTCCGCCGCCACCGCCACCGCCGCCGCCGCCGCCGGAGCCGCCGAAGCAGCCGCCGCCGAAGATTATTCAGCAGGTCAAGCCGCCGCCGACACCGCCGCCGCCGGCTCCGCCGCCGGCTGTGGAAGAAAGGTCCAATAATGCTGTTGCTGCGGCTCCGCCGGCACCGCCTGCTCCTCCGGCACCGCCTGCAGATATCACAGCCAGTCAGGACATCAGCTATAACAGCCGTATTCAGCCCAAGTATCCGCCGCAGGCAATTCGCCAGCGTCACGAGGGCACGGTCACGCTGATGATCTTGGTGGACGTGGACGGCACACCTAAGGACATCAAGGTGGAAGCGTCCAGCGGGTATCGCGAGCTGGATCAGGCCGCGATTGAAACGGCACGCAAGTGGCGCTTCAATCCGAACATAAGGAACGGGCAAAAGACGGAAGGTTATGTCCGCGTCCCGGTCAATTTCAATCTCAATCAGCTGTAACTTCGGTTACGGTCAATCAGTTCACGCTTGACTTTCCAAGGGTAGCGTTATGTTCCTGCAAACTTCTCCGGCCCCCGCGGGCGGTACCACCAACGCCGAAGCCATGAAGTCGATGGGCTTCGATCACCTTATCCACAACTTTGATCCGCTTGGCTGGATCGTGTTCGTGGTGCTGGTGGTGATGTCCTTCTCTTCCTGGTACTTCATTGTCGCCAACGCCATCCGCAACTCCATGGTTCGCGGCCGCGCTGACAAAGTCATCAACGGCTTCTGGGCCAATGGCTCCACCCAGGACGCCATTCGCGAACTCGAAGCCCAGCCCAAGGGCGAACCGTTCTCGAAGATCGCTCTCGACGCAGCTTCGGCCGTCGCTCACCATCAGCAGGCTTCGGCCGGCGGTGGTCGCCTCGCCGAGTCGCTGAGCCGCTCCGAGTTCATCGATCGCGCCCTGCGTCAGGCTGTTGCTCGCGAGAGCCTGCGCCTGGAAGGCGGCCTGACCCTGCTCGCCACGGTCGGTTCGTCGGCACCGTTCATCGGTCTGCTTGGTACCGTGTGGGGCATCTACCACGCGCTGATCAAGATCTCCGCGTCGGGCAACGCTTCGATGGAAGCCGTGGCCGGTCCGGTGGGTGAAGCTCTGATCATGACCGCCTTCGGTCTGTTCACCGCTATCCCGGCCGTGCTCGCCTACAACTTCTTCAACCGCTCCAACCGTCTGACGTACGCTCAGTTCGACGAGTTTGCGCATGACCTGCACGACTTCTTCGCCACCGGCGCTCGCGTCGAAGGCAAGTGAGGATCTGACCCATGGCAATGAGTACCGGAGGCGATTCCGGCGGCCCGATGTCGGAGATCAACGTTACGCCGCTCGTCGACGTAATGCTGGTGCTGCTGATCATCTTCATGATCACCGCGCCGCTGATGTCCCATCGAATCACCGTCGAGCTGCCGACTGCCAATCCGAAGGTTCCGGATACTGAGCAGGTGACGCCGATGGACTTGGCCGTGAAGCCTGATGGCACGCTGTACCTCGATGACGTCGAAGTCACCGAGGCGGAACTGAAAGCACAGTTTGCGGTGAAGGCGACGCTGACGCCGCAGCCTGAGCTTCAGATCCGAGCGGACAAGACCACGCAATACAAGATCGTCAAGAAGGTCCTCGCTGACGCCAAGGAATCCGGCATGGTGCACGTCGGCTTCATGACGACCGGCAAGGAGTAAGGGTCATGGCATTCAGTTCTGGAAGTGGTAAGGGGCCAATGGCTGACATCAACGTCACGCCGCTGGTCGACGTGATGCTGGTGCTGCTGATCATCTTCATGATCACGGCGCCGATGCTTACCCATAAAGTGAAGATCGACCTGCCGCAGCCGAATCCGAACATCGTGCAACCGGAGAATCCGCCGGAGCCAGTTCGCCTCAAGATCGACCAGTCCGGTGCGCTGTACTGGAACGATACGCCGGTGGATGAGCTGGGCCTCAAGGCGCAGCTCGCGGTGATCGGTGGTCTGGGCGATCCGGCCAAGCAGCCGGAAGTGCAGATCAACGCGGACGATGGTGTGGCGTACGAGCACGTTGCTCGTGTGCTGGCTGATGCGAAGAGCTACGGCCTCACCAAGATCGGCTTCACTGAAGGTCAGTAATTCAGTAATACCGTAAGGCATTACCGCAAGACTACCCTTTGGACCCCCGCCCAGTGCGGGGGTTTTTTTCGGCTGTAGAAAACCCAGGCGACTGCGTTCGGGCCTTTTGCTGCGTCAACGTTCGGACGTATGGATGGCCAAATGTCCGCGAGGCTGCGCACGACGATGCACGGTGGCGCGCACGCAGAAGTGGCGAAACCACGCAATCGATTCCGGTCGGTTCCGGCACGATGGCCGCAGTGCGGCCACGAGCTCAGCGCAGGATCTGCAGGTATCTGCGAACCGTAGTCGCCATGCCTTCGTACAGCGCTTCGCCAATCAGCGCGTGGCCGATGGATACTTCCGCCAATCCCGGAATGGCAGCCTTGAACGTGCCCAGGTTGGCCTGGCTCAAATCATGTCCCGCATTCACTGCCAAGCCCGCATGCTGGGCACGTCGAGCCGTGTCCGCGCAGCGCTCGAGCTCCTGCTGCACCTGGCCTTCTTCGAAGGCTTGCGCATAAGGGCCGGTATAAATCTCGATGCGCTGCACGCCGATGGCTACCGCCTCTTCGAAGCCGGTCGCGCCCGAATCCACGAACAGGCTTACGCGACAGCCAATGTCGCGTAGTGCGGCAACCAGCGGTTTCAAGGTCTCGATATCCCGGGTGAGGTCGAAGCCGTGATCGGACGTGATCTGGCCATCGCCGTCCGGCACCAGGGTGACCTGGTTCGGCCGCACTTCGCGCGCAAGTTCGATCAGGCCCGGATAACTGCCGCGTGGCCCGGCGAACGGATTGCCTTCGATGTTGTACTCGACGCGACCGCGCGTGATTGCTGCCAGTGCACGCACGTCGTCAGGACGGATGTGCCGCTGGTCGGGTCGCGGATGCACGGTGATGCCACCGCAACCCGCGTCGATGCAGGTATGCGCCGCGCGAAGAATGTCCGGTTCACTGCCGCCGCGCGAATTGCGCAGTACGGCGATCTTATTGACGTTGACGCTGAGCAGGGTCATGGGTGGGACAGTACTCGTCGAGAGGCTGGAAGCCGCTAACAGTATGCGTGAGCGACGATCATGCGGACGCGATGGGCGCCCGGATCCTGATCGACTCGCTGCTACGCGCCGATTCCTCTATGCGGGCCACACCGGCCTCGCAACCGTTCAGTGTGCTCTTGCAGTGGCTCAGGCAGAGCGTTGCAACGGCGGGTTGCACACATTGCGCCGATCAATCCGTACCGGCAAGTGTCCACTGGCGGATCCGACGCGGTGTGCCTTGCCAGGCCAGCGTGCCCACATGTGCGTCATCCAGAATCAGGCGATGCAGCTGCCACTGCTGGGGCTCATAGCCATCCAGTCGATGCAGCACGGGCAGATGGGATGGGCCGCTGATGCTCAAGCGGTGCAGTCCGAACGCCAGGCCGCGGCCGACTGCCTTGAGCACGGCTTCCTTGGCCGTCCATAGTTCCAGAAAGGCGCGGTCGCGCTGGTCGACCGGCAGCGCCTGGAGCGCTGCCGTTTCGTCGGGACTGAAATAGCGCTGCGCAATGGGTACAGCCTTGGGATGCGGCCGCAGTCGCTCCAGGTCGATTCCAGGCAACACGCCGCGCGCGATGGCGATCAGTGCCTGGTCGTGGCTGTGCGACCAATTGAAGGAGAACGCATCGCGCTGACTGCCCGACAGCTCCGGCCGCCCATGCTCGGAAATCTCCAGTTCCACAGCGTCCGCGCCGACGCCCAGATAGCCGCCCAACATCGCCAGCAAAGGCGCGCGGCCTTGATGGTGGTCGTAGGCGAGCCGCCAGACGTGAATATCCTCGTCACCCAGCTGCGCAGCCAGCTCGGCCGGTGTCTGGCCGTCGGTCGTGATCATCTGCCCATGTTGCCGGCTAAGGGGCGATACTTACAAGCACGGCGGTCGCCACGGAACGGCACGCTGGTCTCAGCCACTGCAGGAAGCCCTCATCTCGGAGAACACCGCTTGATAGCCGGATGGCTGCTGCTGCTGGTCTCGCTGCTGTACGTCGGGTTGCTGTTCGTGGTTGCCTATGCGGGCGATCGCCGGCCGCTCTACCCGCGCCAGCCGCGGCTTCGTCCGATCGTCTACAGCCTTGCGCTGGCGGTGTATTGCTCCTCGTGGACCTTCTATGGCGCGGTGGGTACGGCGGCCCGCGAAGGGCTGAGCTATCTGCCGATCTATCTGGGTCCGATCCTGTTGTTCGTGTTCGGCTTCGGCTTGTTGCGGCGCCTGGTGCTGCTGGCACGCCAGCGCAATATCACCTCGATCGCCGATTTCATCGGTGCGCGCTTCGGCAAATCGCATGGCCTGGCCGCACTGGTGGCGGTGATCGCGGTGATCGCCGTGGTGCCGTACCTGGCGCTGCAGTTCAAGGCCGTGGCGATGTCTTACGCGGTGCTCGGCAGCCCATCGCCGGCAGGCACCTCGCAATTCAGCGACAGCGCGCTCTGGTGCGCGATTCTGCTGGCCACCTTTGCCATCCTGTTCGGCACGCGCACCATCGACGCCACCGAACACCATCACGGCATGATGCTGGCCATTGCCGTCGAGTCGCTGATCAAGCTCATCGCCTTCATCGTGTTGGCTGGCTACGCGCTCTGGCGTGGACCGGGTCTGGCGGTCACCACGCAGTTGCCGCTTCAACAACTCTCCGAAGGCGTCTCCCCCGGCTTTCTTGCGCAGACGCTGCTCGCGTTCTGCGCGATGTTCTGCCTGCCACGGCAATTCCAGATTGGCGTGGTGGAATGCGAGGACCCGCACGACGTATCGCGCGCACGTTGGCTGTTTCCCATCTACATGGTGATCGTCAGCCTGGCCGTGCTCCCCATCGTGGCGGCGGGCCTGCACCTGCCGCAGCTGCAGGGTGGCAACAAGGATGCCTGGGTGCTCACCCTGCCGATGGCCTACGGCGATCGCGGCATGGCGCTGCTTGCCTTCATCGGTGGCTTCTCCGCGGCGACGGGCATGGTGATCGTGGCGTGCGTGGCGTTGTCCACCATGATCAGCAACGACATCGTCATGCCGATGCTGCTGCGCATTCATGCGCTCAAGCTCGAGCAACGCGCGGATCTGTCGCAACTGGTGTTGCTGGTGCGACGCATCGCCATCATTGCGCTCGCTGCGATGGCCTATGTCTATTATCGCGTGGTGGCCGATACCACCAATCTCGCCACCACCGGCTTGCTGGCGTTTGCAGCCGTCGCGCAATTCGCGCCGGGCATCGTTGCCGCGCTCTACTGGCGTGGTGCCAGTCGAAAAGGCGTGGCGGTGGGGCTGGGCGCGGGCTTCCTGGTCTGGGCCTACACCCTGCTGCTGCCAGGCTTGAACCGGGAGGCGGACTGGCTGGATACGGGTCCGATGCACCTGAGCTGGCTGCAGCCGCAGGCACTGTTCCATTTGAGCGGATGGGACCCGGTGATGCACGGCACGTTCTGGTCGCTGCTGGTCAACGTGTCCTGCTTGATCTTCGTCTCGCTGCGCTTTCGACCCAACCTGGAAGAGCGCCTGCACGCTGCGATGTTCATCGACCCCTATGCTGTCGATAGTCGCGGTGCGGGCGATTGGCGCGGTCGCGTCGCGGTGGCGGATCTGCGCACCATTGCCGAACGGATCGTCGGCGAGCGCAGCAGCCAGCGTGCGTTCGAGGACTATGGCGAGCGCCGCGGCAAGCCGCTGCAAGCCAGCGAGGCTGCCGATCGCGCGCTGATCCAATACACCGAGCGTTTGCTTGCCTCTGCGGTGGGCGCTGCGAGTGCGCGACGCATCCTGATGGGCGCACTGTCGGGCTCAGGCCTCGATATCGCCGAAGCGATGGCCTTGATGGACGAAGCCTCGCAGGAACTGCGCTTCAACCGCGAGCTGTTGTCCACCACGCTGGAAAACGTGTCGCAAGGCATCAGCGTGATCGACGCGAACATGCGCGTGGTCGCGTGGAATCGGCGCTATCTCGAATTGTTCGACTATCCCGACGGTATGGTCTACGTCGGCGTGCACGTGGCCGATTTGATCCGATGGAACGCAGAGCACGGTGAGTTGGGTCCGGGTGAAGTCGAGGCTCATGTGGCCAAGCGCCTCGGCCACATGCACGCCGGTTCGCCGCATGTATTCCAGCGCATCCGTCCGGATGGTTCGGTGATCGAAATGCGCGGACGCGCGCTGCCCGGCGGCGGCTATGTCACCACCTATACCGATGTCACGGCGTACAAGCATGCCGAGCAGGCGCTGATCGAGGCCAACGAGAATCTGGAACAGCGCGTGGAGCTGCGCACGGCCGAGCTCAGCGAAGCGCTCAACTCCGCCGCACATGCGCGTCGCGAAGCAGAGATGGCGAATGCGTCGAAGACGCGCTTTCTGGCAGCGGCGAGTCATGACCTCTTGCAGCCTTTGAATGCTGCGCGCTTGTTCACTGCGGCGTTGCGCCAACATCCCGGGCTCGACGGCGAAGCCAGCTTGCTGGCCGAGCGCATCGACGCCTCCTTCCGTGCAGCTGAAGATCTGCTCGATGCACTGCTCGATACCTCGCGCCTGGATGCCGGAAGCTATCGCGCGGACATCAGCAATGTGGCGTTGTCGGATCTGTTCGAATCGTTGATGGCGCAGTTCGCCGTGATCGCGCAGCAGCGCGGACTGCGATTGCGCGTGGTGCCCACGAAGCTGGCCGTGCGCAGCGATCCTCAATTGCTGCGTCGCGTGCTGCAGAACTTCATCTCCAACGCGCTGCGCTATACGCGCGAAGGCGGCATCCTGGTTGGTGCGCGCCGCATGGGCGATGAAGTGCGACTCGAGGTGTGGGACACCGGGCCGGGTATCGCGGCGGAGCAACGGGCGCGGATCTTCGGCGAGTTCCAGCGACTGGATCGACCATCGCCTTGGGGCGAGAAGGGCTTGGGCCTGGGCCTTTCCATTTGCGAGCGCATCGCCGGCATTCTGCAGCACAAACTCGAGCTGGTTTCCCGCGAAGGCAAGGGCAGTCGCTTCGCGGTGCGCGTGCCGCGCGCGGAAAGCGCGATACCGCGTCGCCGCACGAATGTTCATCCGATGTCGAACGAGCAGTTGCCGCTCACCGTGCTATGCCTGGATAACGACACTGCCATTCTCGACGGGATGCGTGCGCTGCTGCAGCGCTGGGGCGTGGATTGCCGAACAGCGATCGACGTGGCGGAGGCCGAGCAGGAACTGCGACGCGGTGGTGTCGACCTGATCCTGGCCGACTATCACCTCACCGATGATATGGATGGCTTGCAGGCGCTCGAGGAACTGCGCACGGTGCTGGGTGAATTGCCGCCGATTGCGATGATTACGGCGGATGGCAGCAGTGAGTTGAAGCAGCGGGCGCGGGGGTTGGGGTATCCGATTTTGCATAAGCCGGTGAGGCCGGCGGCGTTGAGGGCGTTGTTGAGTGCGTTGGTGCGCAGGCAGACGATGGCTTAGTTCCTGATGCGGGAGCTGAGCGTGCGTCAGCGTCTTGCGGGTTGTTCTCTTTAGATCGCCATCCCGGCGAAGGCCGGAGTGCTTTTTAACAGCCGAAGGCTGGTCATCAAGAACTTCGGTGTTCCCTTGTCACCTTGGGGCCAGGGTGCCGCCTGCGCGGCGGGCGTTTCGAACGGCTGCCGCCGCTCGAGTCACTTTTCTCTTGCTGGCCCAAGAGAAAAGTAACCCAAAGAGAATGGCCTAAAACGCCCGCAGCATCGTGTTGGGATAAGCCCGAACGCTCGAGGTGCGCTGTTGTGGGACAACCTCCGAGGGTACACAGGGGATACTTCAAAGCGCTGCGCAACGCGCCCGAATCGCTGAGGACTTAAAGCCGGGCCTCGCTGCGCATCGGCTTAGGCATCGCTCCTTTCCTCTGCTGCGGCTGCTTGTCTGTGGGAGCGCACCCTGTGCGCGACAGCCACGCTGGGGTGTACCGCTCCGTAGTTTTGTTGCGCACAGGGTGCGCTCCCACAAATTGCGATCGCAGAATTGAATTRCCGCTACAGCGTGCGAAACCCCTTGTAGGAGCGCACTTGTGCGCGACCGCGGCGTTGGGATGTACCGCTCCGTAGGTTTGTCGCGCACAGGGTGCGCTCCCACAAATAGCGATCGCAGAATTGAATTRCCGCTACWGCGTGCGAAACCCCTTGTAGGAGCGCACTTGTGCGCGACCGCGGCGTTGGGATGTACCGCTGTGCAGGTTTGTCGCGCACAGGGTGCGCTCCTACAGATGGGTTACGGCTGGGTGTTGTCTTGGGAGGTATTGGCGCAATGGTTGGACGTCTGAAGGCCGCAAAGGCTGCCCAATCGCGGCGGACGCCTGTTTGCAGCTTCCTCGCACCACGATGCCGCCAATCAACCTTCCTCATCCGCAGGCAACGACGGCATCGCTTCCTGGTCGATCGCCAGATGGCTTGCAGCCAGCGCGACCTGGGTGCGGTTGTTGACGCCGAGTTTGCGCATGATGGCGGTCATGTGCGCTTTCACTGTGGCTTCGGATACGCCGAGGTCGTAGGCGATCTGCTTGTTGAGCAGGCCTTCGGCGATCATCGTGAGCACGCGGAACTGTTGCGGCGTCAGGGTGGCGACGCGATCGGCGACGGCGGCTTCGTCAGGCTTGAGCGCCGTGCCGCCGCCGACAAGCTGGTGCGGCAGCCACACATCGCCATCGAGCACCTTGCGGATGGCGGTGATGATGTCCTCGCCCGGTGTCGACTTTGGAATATAGGCCGATGCGCCATGGGCGAGTGCGCGTCGCGCCACCTGCACATCTTCATGCCCTGACACGACGATGGTCGGCAGGCCAGGATTTTGCCCGCGTATATGCGCCAGTGCGGAATAGCCGCGCGCACCGGGCATGTGCAGGTCGAGCAGGAGCAACTCGGCGTCGGGATACTGCTCGATCAGGCCAAGCAGCGTGTACACGCTGTCCGCGCTGTGTACGTTGGCATTGGGAACGGCCGCCACGACGGCGCGTTGCAGGGCGTCGCGAAACAGCGGGTGATCGTCGGCAATCAGTACGTCAGGCATGGATTCCCTGCTTCACTTTGTAGGAGCGCACTTGTGCGCGATCAAGTGCCTCGAGGCCGGAACAGCATCGAGACGGGTGACGCGACCGCGACGATCATTCATGGGGAACATCGGGTCGCTGCGGTCGCGCACGAGTGCGCTCCTACAAGTGCGTGTTTATTTGATGAGGCGTTCGTCCACCAGGTTTTTCACTACGCCGGGATCGGCCAGCGTGGAGATATCGCCGAGCTGGTCGGGTTGGTTCTCGCCGATCTTGCGCAGGATGCGGCGCATGATCTTGCCCGAGCGTGTCTTCGGCAGTCCCGGCGCCCACTGAAGGAAATCCGGCGTGGCGATAGGCCCGATCTCCTTGCGCACCCAGGCGACCAGTTCTTTGCGCAGCTCGTCGCTGCCCTGCTCACCGGCAACCAGGGTGACGAAGGCGTAGATGCCCTGGCCCTTGATGTCGTGTGGCGCGCCCACCACGGCGGCCTCAGCCACCTTCGGATGCGCCACCAGCGCGCTCTCCACTTCGGCGGTGCCGATGCGATGGCCGCTCACGTTGATCACGTCGTCGACGCGACCGGTGATCCAGTAGTAGCCGTCTTCGTCGCGACGCACGCCGTCGCCGGTGAAGTAGTTGCCCGGATAGGCGCTGAAATACGTATCGATGAAACGCTGGTGATCGCCGTAGACCGTGCGCATCTGGCCCGGCCAGGAATCGGTGATCACCAGGTTGCCCTCGGTCGCGCCTTCCAGCACGGCACCGCTGGCATCGACGATGGCGGGCTTGATGCCGAAGAACGGTAGCGTGGCCGAACCCGGCTTGGCGTCGATCGCGCCGGCCAGCGGCGTGATCAGGATGCCGCCGGTTTCGGTCTGCCACCAGGTATCCACGATGGGGCAGCGCTCGTCGCCGACCACGCGGTAGTACCACTCCCAGGCTTCGGGATTGATCGGCTCGCCCACGGAACCCAGCAAGCGCAGCGACGCACGCGAAGCCTTCTTCACCGGGCCTTCGCCTTCGCGCATCAGTGCGCGGATGGCGGTGGGAGCGGTGTAGAACGAGGTGACCTTGTGCTTGTCCACCACGTTCCAGAAGCGGCTGGTGTCGGGGTAGTTGGGCACACCGTCGAACATCAGCGTGGTGGCGCCGTTGGAGAGCGGCCCGTAGACCACGTAACTGTGGCCGGTGACCCAGCCCACGTCGGCGGTGCACCAGTAGACATCGTCTTCGCGCAGGTCGAACACCAGCTCGTGTGTGTAACCGGCATAGACCAGGTACCCGCCCGAGGTGTGCAGCACGCCCTTGGGTTTGCCGGTGGAGCCGGAGGTGTAGAGGATGAACAGCGGGTGCTCCGCTTCCACCGGCGTCGGCGGACAATCAGCCGACTGGCCTTCCATCAGCGTGTGGTAGTAGCGGTCGCGCGGCGACTGCATGGGCACGGCGCTGCCGGTACGGCGCACCACGATCACGGTCTCCACGCTGTTGGTGCCGGGGCGTTCGAGCGCGGCGTCCACGTTGGTCTTGAGCGGAATCTTCTTGCCGCCGCGCACGCCTTCATCGGCGGTGATGACGACCTTGCAGGCGGAGTCGGCGATGCGGCCGGCCAGCGAGTCCGGCGAGAAGCCGCCAAACACCACCGAATGGATCGCGCCGATGCGCGCGCAGGCCAGCATGGCCACGGCTGCCTCGGGGATCATCGGCATATAGATGGCCACGCGATCGCCCTTGGCCACCCCAAGGTGCTTGAGCGTGTTGGCGAACTTGCACACCTCGGCGTGCAGTTCCTTGTAAGTAATGTGGCGCGACTCATTCGGGTCGTCGCCCTCGAAGATGATGGCGGTCTTGTCGCCGCGCTCGGCCAGGTGGCGGTCCAGGCAATTGGCCGAGACGTTCAGCTCGCCGTCCTCGTACCAGCGGATGTGCAGATCCCTGGGGTCGAACGAGACGTTCTTGATCTTGGTGGGCGTCTTGGTCCACTGCAGGCGCTGGCCGACCTTGCCCCAGAAACCCTCCGGATCCTTCACCGACTCGGCATAGAGCCGCTGGTAATCGTCCTTGCGGATGCGCGCCTTGGCAGCGAAATCGGGTTTGACGGGGTAGAGCTTGGTCATCGTGGGGCTCCTGCGGCCGGCCCAGCCGGCCTCCTCATGCGTTGAATGTCGCCGCAGCAACCCACTGTCGGCGATAACGACCGAGTGTACCGGCTGGCCGGTGATCGATACGTTTCGCCCCACTTTCGACTTTGGTCGAGGTTCGACCAATGGTGAATAGGCGTCCGCAATGCAGCATGGACATGCTCGGGTGGTCATCGACCTGGGGAGGCCTGCCATGACATTGCCCACCACCGCCCGCCGCCATGCCGCGCTGGCGCTAAGCATCGCCTGCGCGCTGAGCCTGCCGCTGGCAGCCCATGCGCAGAGCACCACCACGAGCAAAGGCAGTACGCGCGAACAACAACTCGAGCAGCGCGTGAACCAGCTGGAACAGCAACTGGCCGAACTGAAGGCCATGATCCAGGAACAGAAGGCCGCCACCACGCAGGCCACGCAAACCGCGCAGCAGGCGCAGGTGGCCGCCACGCAAGCGCAGACCACGGCGCAGGCGACCTCCACCAAGGTCGAAGCGGCGCCCAAGCCGCAGTTCACCACCGCGCCGGGGCTGACGGTGGCGCTGCATGGCTTTATCGATGCCACCGTGTTTGGCCAGGACCGCACCTTCATCAACTACGGCAACGGCCAGAACGCGGAAATTCCCGCGCCGCCGACCGCCGCCAACAAGGCGAACGGCTATACCGGATCGCTCAGCGGCGCGGACGTGCGCAACACCCGCTTCTGGCTGGATTTCACCGGCGCCAAGTTGAACGACAACTGGAATGGCAGCGGCCGCCTCGAGATGGACTTCTTCGGCGGCAACAACGGCACCGGTGCATACGCGCAGCAGCAGCCGATTCCGCGCCTGCGCCAGGCCTATATGGACATCAACAACCCCACCTGGGGCACCACGGTGCGCATCGGCCAGATGTGGGATCTGATGTTCCCGCTGGAAAACACGCCGACCTCGCTCTCGCATATCGCCTTCCCGCTGGGCTACGGCTCGGGCATCGTGGGTTGGCGCTATCCTGGCGTGATCGTGATGCAGGACCTCAACCACGGCACCGACGGCGTGAAGTGGCGCTTCGACTTCGCCGTGCTCGAGGGCAACTGGAGCGGCCCGCAGAACCCCGCTGGCACCGCAACCGTCAACTATCTCAACGGCGGCGCGGCGCATTTCAAGCCGCAGGTGGAAGCGCGCCTGCATGCGCAGGGCAAGGACTGGCTGGGCTACCTCACGGCGCATTACTCCGAAATCGATCTGCATGGCGTGGGCGATATCGTGCCCAAGCCGCCGCGTGACACGCTCAACAGCATTGGCTACGACCTGGGCGGCCAGTGGAAGCCCGGTCCGTGGACCCTGAAAGGCCTGATCTATACCGGCAAGGCGCTGGGCGAGATCTTTGGTGCGATGTCCCAGTTCGGCAACATCAAGGAGTCGGGCGGCTTCGTGCAGGCCGGCTACAACTTCACACCCAAGTGGAGCGTCAACGCCTTCTATGCGGCCGCGCGTCCCAACCGCGAAGACGTGATGGCCTGGACTGCACCCGGCACGGCGGCTGCACCGGGCGTGGGCCTGCTGCGCAACAACATGTCTGCCTTGAGCCTGCAATATGCCTCGGGTAACTACGAGCTTGGGGTGGAGTGGATCTACGACAACTTGCGTTACCAGCTGAAGAATTCGCCCTCGAGCCAGACCGTCAACGGCAACCAGGTGAGCTTCAGCGGCATGTACAAGTTCTGAGGAAGCGACGGTGGCAACGTCCAGGCGTTGCCATCGCCACCGCCGGGTGGGGCGACGGGAGGCGCCCGAACCGGACGAGTAGAGAACGACGCAGCGAGTGGCCAACGCCGCTCCAGCGAGTTGCACCCTGAAACCACCATCCATCGATTCGATGGGGCGTCACAACAGAGGGCTACATCATGGCTACGACCGCCGTCGACATGCGGGGATCGCTCGACACCGGCCACCGCCGCGTCATCCTGGCTTCCAGCCTGGGCACCGTGTTCGAGTGGTACGACTTCTACCTCTACGGTTCGCTCGCCGCGCTCATCGGCAAGCACTTTTTCAGCGGTCTCAACGAAACCAGCCAATTCATCTTTGCATTGCTGGCGTTTGCAGCCGGCTTCGCGGTGCGTCCGTTCGGCGCGATCGTATTCGGTCGCCTGGGCGACATGATCGGTCGCAAGTACACCTTCCTCATCACCATCGTCATCATGGGCCTGTCGACCTTCCTGGTCGGCGTGCTGCCTAATTACTCGACCATCGGCGTGGCCGCACCGGTGATCCTCATCACGCTGCGACTGTTGCAGGGCCTGGCCCTCGGCGGCGAATACGGCGGTGCGGCGACCTATGTGGCCGAGCATGCACCGCAAGGCAAGCGTGGCCTGTACACCAGTTTCATCCAGATCACCGCAACGTTCGGTCTGTTCCTCTCGCTGCTGGTGATCCTCGGCCTGCGCCTGTGGCTGGGCACCGAGAAGTTCGACGACTGGGGATGGCGCGTTCCGTTCGGCATCTCGCTGTTGCTGCTGATCGTGTCGGTGTACATCCGACTGCAGCTGAGCGAGTCGCCGGTGTTCCAGCAGATGAAGGCCGAGGGCAAACAGTCCAAGGCGCCGCTGACCGAAGCCTTTGGCCAGTGGAAAAACCTCAAGCTGGTGATACTCGCACTGCTCGGCGCCACGGCCGGCCAGGCGGTGGTGTGGTACACGGGTCAGTTCTATGCGCTGTATTTCCTCACCCAGAGCCTGAAGATCGACGGCACCACGGCCAATCTGCTGATCGCTGCGGGTCTTGCCATCGGCACGCCGTTCTTCGTGTTTTTTGGATGGCTATCGGATCGCATTGGTCGCAAGACCATCGTGCTTGCCGGTTGCCTGCTCGCCGCGCTCACCTACTTCCCGATCTTCAAGGGGCTTACGCATTTCGGCAACCCAGCCATCGAAGCGGCGGCCGCCACCTCGCCAGTGAAAGTGGTGGCTGATCCCAACGGCTGCAGCTTCCAGTTCGATCCGGTGGGCAAGGCGAAATTCACCAGCTCGTGCGATGTGGCCAAGAGCGCGCTGGCGAAAAAGGGTATTCCCTACTCCAACATAGCCGCCGAGCCCGGCAGCATTGCCGAGGTCAAGATCGGCGACCGCACGATCTCCTCGTTCGAAGGCGGCGCGCTCGACAGCAAGGCATTTGCCGACCAGAACAAGGCCTTCGGCGCGCAGCTTACCGGTGCGCTGAAGGAGGCAGGCTACCCGGAGAAGGCCGATCCGGCGAAGAGCAACTACCCGATGCTGATCGTGTTGCTGGCCATCCTCGTGTTCTACGTGACCATGGTGTATGGCCCGATTGCGGCATGGCTGGTGGAGATGTTCCCCACCCGCATCCGCTACACCTCGATGAGTTTGCCCTACCACATCGGCAACGGCTGGTTCGGCGGTTTCGTGCCGACCATCGGCTTCATGCTGGTCGCATGGAAGGGCGATATCTACTACGGCCTGTGGTATCCGATCATCGTGGCGATCGCCACGTTCTTCATCGGCTTGCTGTTCCTGCGCGAGACCAAGGACGTGGATATCCGTAGCTGAGTCCCGCTCGTATCAACCAGAAGGCGCGACGGGCAACCGTCGCGCCTTTTCGTTTGCGCGAATCAGACGCTGCGTATGACGCCGACAATGGCCAGCAATACCACGGCGCCGATCAACGCATGCAGGACGCTGTTGACGAACGGGCTCACCACGGCGAAGTGCACCCCAAGCCGCGGCAACAGCCATCCGGCGAAGAACGCCCCGATGATGCCGACCACGATGTTGCCGAGCACTCCAAAACCAAAGCCGCGCACGATCAGCCCGGCCAGCCAGCCGGCAATGGCGCCGATCAACAGGAAGACGAGCAGGCCTTCGACGGTCATCGCATACTCCTTGCCCTGAAGCAGTGCGCGAAGTATCCACAGCGACGTGTCGCCCAGGCGTGACGCAAGATCTTCCCTTCAGCATCGAGTCGGCGACGTCGCCGAACCGTGCATGCGAAGGCCGTCACGGGTGGGGGCAACGTAGCAGCCTACTATGCTTGCCGCGACCCACGGAAGATGGAGGAAGCCGCATGCCCGACATCGAACGTGCAACGTCTTCCCGACGGCCGACCATCCGCCGCCGCTGGCGCCAACTGCTCGGCTGGACCGCCCTGGTGCTCGACCATCTCAAGCCCGTGCGCGTGTCGCTGCTGGTGCTCGCCGTGGCGGTGATGGTCGCGATCGGCGTCGATCAGGCTGCGGAACTGTTCCTGATCGCCCTGTGGACCGATCCCAGCGTGGCGCGCTATCTCGCCCTGCTGCTCTGCAGCGCGCTGGCCGGTCTGGCCATGTGGCATGCGGCACGTCAGGCCTATCGTCTGCGCTATCCACGCTGGCCCGCCCTGCAGGACGAACGCGCGGCTTTCCTGCGGGACTGGTTGCCGCGGCTGCTCGGCGCATTGGTTCCGTTGCTGGTGTGCCTTGGCTATGTGCTGGCGTTGGTCAAACTTCCGCATGGGCCGTGCGGCATTACCGAGCACTGTGCGCAACGCAGCTGGCGGGCGCTGGGATTGCTGGCGGAGGCGGCCTTCCTCATCGTGTTCTTCACCACGCGCCGTCGGCTCTGGAGCACCTTGACCCGGCGCATGCCGCGACTGACCACGCCGCATGCGCGTCCGCGCGATGAGAAACGCGTCTGGCGCGTGCGTGATCTCGGTACGTTTGCCGTGGTCATGTATGTCGTGGTGGTGACGCTCAACGTGCTGGCCACGGTGCTGATCGCATTCATGCCCGAATTGCTCGACGGCATGGGGCCGTTGGCCATCCTGCTGCTGTCCGCCACTTTCCTCTGCTACAGCGGCGGCCTGTTATGCATGATTGGTGACCGGCGCGGCGTGCCGCTGCTGACCATCCTGCTGCTGGTCAGCGCTTCGCTGCATTGGCTGCATCTGAACGACAACCACCAGGTGCGGCAGTATCCCGGCATGAGCACGCATGAGCGCCCGGCCATGCAGCCGCCGGATTCACGGCCGAGCTTCGATGCCTATGCCGATGCGTGGATCAAGGACCGCTGCGCCGGCCACGATCCGTGCCCGGTCATCCTTGTATCTGCCGAAGGTGGCGGCATCCGCGGCGCTGCGTGGACGGCGCAGGTGCTGAGCCGTCTTACCGCGATCACGCAACAGGGACAGCCGGCAATCAATGAGCCACTGTTCGCGCGCTATCTCTTTGCAGCCAGCGGCGTCTCCGGTGGCAGTCTTGGTCTGGCCGTCTATGTGAGTGCGCTGGCGCAACCCCATCCGCTGGATACCTCAGCGTTGGAACCACGCGCACAGCGCATGCTGAGCCACGATTTTCTCGCGCCGACCCTGGCCAACACATTCTTTGTCGACTTCACCCAACGCTGGTTGCCCGGCGCGTGGCTGGACGATCGCGCCCGAGCGCTGACCCGTGCCTGGGAATCGGCTGCCCGCAAGCAAGGCATGCCCGCCTTTGAGCAACCGTTTTCAGGCCTCTACGAAGGGCCGCAGGTCACGCCATCGTTGCCGGCGCTCTTCCTCAACAGCACCACGGTGGCCGAAGGCAAGCGCTTTATCCAGCATCCGTTCCAGCCGATGGCCACACCCCAGCGCCAGCCGTGGACCGCGGGCTTCGATGGTTCGAGCTGGCTCGACCCACGCGTGCCGCTGAGCGAAGTCGTGCTCAACAGCGCGCGCTTCACCTATGTGAGCCCGGCCGGCACCCTCGAAGCGCATCTGGCCAATCCGCCCGTGCCCAATCGCATGCAGCTGGTAGATGGCGGTTACTTCGAAAACTCAGGCACCACCACCCTGCTTGAACTGATGCGCCTGCTTCGCAGCAAGGCCAGGCAGCATGGCGTGTCGATGCGCTTCATCGTGATTCACATCAGCAACGATCCGCTGATGAGCGATTTCGTCGAGCAACACGACGCCAGAGCGCCGCTGCCGTTCTATTCCACGGCATGTCAGGCCGTACCCGGCGCCATGCCTGCGCATGTCCGTGGCGAGGCGACTGCCCCACTCGACGCCCTGCTCGATACCCGCAGCGCCCGCGGCGACTACGCCCGCGTACAGTTGTTGAACGCGCTACGGCCCGACGCCGCCGATCCATCGCGTGGCGACATGCTGTGGCACTTCCGCCTGTGTCCGGGCAACTATCCCATCCCCATGGGCTGGACCATCTCCGCGCCGGTGTTCACCGAGATGTCCGACCAACTGAACCACTATCCCCTGGAGGCCATGGGCGAGGCACTGCGAACCCAGCTGGCACCCTTCTAGGAGCGCACTGGTGCGCGACCGCAGGCCCCGGAGATGTCGCGCCACCTGAGACCCTGCGGGTGCAAACTGCCGGCATGGCCGAATCCTTTCTCCCTCCCCACGCGTTCAAGGGCCGAGGCGCCGCCTCCAATCCGGAAGGCCGCTTCGAGTCGATCCGCCACCACGCCGAGGACGACGGCTGGCAAAGCCTGGTGCTCGACGAGCAGGCGCCGCGACCGCGCACCGAGGTCACCGAAGAACGCGCGCGCAGCGTCATCACGCGCAACGATTCGCCGGACATCCATTTCAACCAGGCCTTGAATCCGTATCGCGGCTGCGAGCACGGCTGCATCTATTGCTTCGCCCGTCCGTCGCACAGCTATCTCAACCTCTCGCCCGGGCTCGATTTCGAAACCAAGCTGCGTGCCAAGAGCAATCTCGCCGAGGTGCTGCGCCATGAGTTGGCCCGGCCGTCCTATACGGTGAGCCCGATCAATATCGGCAGCAACACCGATCCGTATCAGCCCATCGAGCGGCGCTGGAAACTCACGCGCGCTGCGTTGGAGGTACTGGCCGAGTGCCGGCATCCGTGCACCATCGTCACGAAGAACGCGATGGTCGAGCGCGATATCGACATCCTCGCGCCGATGGCGCGCGACAACCTGGTGCAGGTGTTCGTGTCGATCAACTCGCTGGACAACCATCTGGCCGCCAAACTCGAACCGCGCGCCAGCGCGCCGCACCGGCGCATCCAGGCCGTGCGCACTTTGCGCGACGCAGGCATCCCGGTGGGTGTGCTGGTCGCGCCGATCATTCCGGCGCTCAACGATCGCGATATGGAAGCCGTGCTGCAGCAGGCGGCCGATGCCGGAGCGACCTGTGCGGGCTACACCACGCTGCGCCTGCCGTACGAACTGAAGGCGCTGTTCCGCGAATGGCTGGCGCTGCACGTGCCGCAGCGTGCAGCGCATGTCATGAGCCTGGTGCAGCAGATGCACGGCGGCCGTGACTACGACAGCGACTTCACCACGCGCATGCGCGGGCAGGGCGTGTTTGCCGACCTTATCCGCCGCCGCTTCGACGTGGCGTGCCGCAAGCACGGCTTTGGCCGCGCCCGCGAGTTGCAGCTGGACACGACCAAGTTCGTGCCGCCGCGCAAACCGTCACCGCAGGGTCAGTTGTTCTGACGCGCTGTCGTTCGTTGAGGGCTCGCGTCAGACGGAGTTGGCAAGAAATGGATGCGGCCGTCGTGCGAGGCCACGCCACCCGCGTAGCGCCAGCCATGCGAGCAGGGCCAGCAGCACACCCCACGCACCCACGAACCAGGTGACGTAGCCATGGACCTGGTCGCCGGAGCTCAGCAGGGGAACCATGATGCTGACCGAGAACAGCACATAGCCGAACAGACACAGACCGATGCTTGGCCAGCGACCCAGTGGGCGCCCGCCCAGGACGGACACCACGAAGGCGGAGACGAAGGCCATCGCGCCGCATAGCGTAAGCATCAGCGCGCAGGTGCCGATGGCACTCGCGTGCAGCAACGTCGCCAGCACCAGCGCCAACACCATCAGCGCACCCAGGGCAGCCAGCGGCGGCAGCAGCGAGGCGCACAGCAGGCGACGCTTCACGTGGGCGGCATCGCCGAGTCCTGGCATCAGCGCGAGCAGTGGCAATTCGGCGTTCTGTTTCATCCAGCGCTGAACCAGCTGGGCGATCGGCAGCAGCGCGATCATGCTGCCGCCGAAACCAACGCCCCACATCAGCATGCCAACCAGACCGGTATGAACGAAGCTTTCGCTGAAGTGGCCCGGATGGCGTTGTACGGCCTGCACGCCAAGCTGCAGCACAAAGATCAGCGAGGCGCCGAGCACGATGCTCAGCTGCATCGCACGCCCACCCGTAGTGAGCGGCGCAAACACGCCGCCGAGTCCGATGCGCAGGCTGGTCACGGGGTGCGCCGGGCCGCTTTGGCGCAGCTCGACACGCGGCTGCAGCCATGCCGGGTTGCGACGGATCAGGGTGCTGGCGTCCATGCCGGCGCCGCCCCAGCTGCCCCAGCCACCGCGCGAGGCTGCACCGAACTGCATCATCATCGGCGCCCCCATGCCGCCGTAAGGCTGGTCGGAGTGTGCCACGCGGCGCCAGCATCCCAGCGCGATCAAGGCGAAGACCAGGGCGATGGTGCCGCCCAATAGGGGAAATCCAGGCTCGGCGGGGCGCGGCAGATGGAACACGGGCTGCAGCATGTTGAATACCGCAGGCAACAACCAGATGAAGAAGCTGAAGACGCGCGGCAGCAGCGCCATGGCGAGCCCTGCCGTCACGGCGGCGGCCAGCGCAGCCATCACGTTCCAGGTGTAGCCGCCCAGACTGCCGATGACCACGCTGGGCACGATCACCAGCAACACACCGTATAGCAGCACGGCACCGGACGCCTCGCGTTCGACGCAGGGCAAACGCATCTTCCTGCCGTCGATGGCCAGCAGCAGACAGGGCGACAGCCCAAACAGGGTCAGCATGAACACGCCCGTGGCCACCAGCATGCCGGTGACCGGCGCCCAGTAAACGCGTTCCGCGCCGTGCAGGCCGAACAGGGCAAACGCGCTGGCGCCCGCAGCCAGCAGCACACTGATCGCCAGCACGATCCAGCGCGTCGTCTGGCGCATGGCATACCACGGTGCGATCAACATGCCATGGGCAGTCATCCCGCGATCTCCACGAAAAGATCTTCGAGGCCGAGCGCATCGACGCGCGCGCCCGGCAAGGACGAGGCCTCGGGCCAGCGGCCGTGGGCATCGCGCTCCACCACCAGGCTCACGCTGCCATCTTCATGACGATGACGCCCGAACACCTGGGTCGGTGCAGCCGCAGACATCGCCGCTGGCAGCCACAGACGTGCGAAGCGTTCCTTGGTTTCGTCCACGCCACAATGCAGCAGCAGTTTGCCTTCGTGCAGAAAGGCGATCTCCGAGGCGACGCGTTCCAGGTCGGACACGATGTGGGTGGAAAACAGCACCGTGGTGCCGGCTTCGCCCGCGCGCAATGCAATCTCACGCAGCAGGTCGCGGCGCGCCACGGGATCGAGTGCGGCAGCCGGTTCGTCCAGCACGAGCAACTCGGGCCGGGAGGCGAGTGCGCGGATCAGGTCGACACGCTGGCGCTCGCCTGGCGACAGTTTACCCAGCAGCTTGTTCGGCGAAATCAGCCAGCGCTCAAGCGTGCTTTTCGCATAGGCTGCATCCCAGGTGGGATAGAAGCGGCCCACGTAGTCGAGCATCTGGCGTGCGCTCAGCCACGCCAGGGCATCCGGCTGTTGGGGCACATAGGCGATGCGCGCCTTGCTGTGATCGGACAGCTTGAGCGCCGCCTCACCAAACACGGTGCATTCGCCGGCATGCGGCTGCAGCAGGCCAAGCATGGCGCGGATCAACGTGGACTTGCCGGCGCCATTGCGCCCGATCAGGCCCAACACGCTGCCCGGTGCAATCGCCAGGTCAATGTTGGACAACACCTGGCCATCCTCGTAGCCATGCGAGAGACCGCGCACAGCCAGCGGTGCGGCGGCATTGTCGTTGATGGATCGCAGTGCGGCATTCATCGGACTACCCTCACGTCAGACGCTTGTTTAACCGTGCGGCGCGGTGCCGCCGGCGATGCGAGGGGCGGTGTGCCCCTCCCTGCCAATCTCATTCGTCCAGCAGCTTGCCAAGCCGGCGCAGTACGGCATCGCCCGGCAATTCAAGCTCACGCGCATGGCGCGCGAGTGCCTGCAATTGGGCCTCCAGCAACGCCATGCGTTGCGCCTGCGTGGCCGTGCTGCGCGTGGTCGCGGCCACCGCCATGCCCTTGCCGCGCAGGCGCTCCAGCAAACCTTCCGTCTCGGCCATGCCGTAGGCGCGCGATACCGTCATCGGGTTGATCGCGTGAAATCCTGCGACATCGCGAACGGAGGGCAGCAGGTCGCCGGTCACCAGCTGGCCGCCGGCGATCAGTCGGCGCAGCTGCTCCACGATCTGCCGGTAGATCGGTTCGGCCGAGGTGGGTTGTATGGCGAACATCGAGGCATCCATGTGTATTAATACAACAATACACTTTGACCAAATTCAATAGGCCGGATGGCAGGGGCACAAAAAAGCCGCCGATGCGGACATCGGCGGCTCAGGCTTTCGGTGGTGCGGCCAGACTCAGTTCGACGCCGGCAGATATTTCTCGAACCACAGCAAGGCGCGCTGCAACACATCGCGCTGATGCTCCGGATCCACAAAGTGATGGCCTTCATTGGGATACACCACCAGCGAGGTCGGCACGCCCTGCGCGCGCAACGCATGCCAGTATTCGAACGACTGCGGCGCCGGACACTCGGCATCGCGGTCGCCCACCACGATCAGCGTGGGCGACTTGGTCTGCTTGATGAAGTTGATCGCCGAACTCTTCGCGTACACCTGCGGATCGTCGTAAACGGAGGCGCCGAAGAACGGGATCATCCACTGGTCGATCAGGTTCTGGCCGTAATAGCTCTGCCAGTTGGCGATGCCTGCGCCCGCCACCACCGCGCGGAAGCGCGTCGTCTGGGTGGGGATGAACATGCTCATGAAACCGCCGTAGCTCCAGCCGGTGAGGCCAAGGCGCTTGTCGTCGACGGGAAGCTTCTTTTCGATCGTGTCGATGCCGGCGAGAATGTCGCGCAGATCGCCGTGGCCGAAGTCCTTGCGATTGGCCTGTACGTACGCCTCGCCCTGGCCAAAGCTGCCGCGCGGATTGGGCATGAAGACAAAGTACCCCAGCGCCGAGAACGGCTCGCCCGCAAAACCCATGCGCGGCCAGCGCGGAATCACCGCGCTCGACGGACCCCCGTGCACGGTGACGATCATCGGGTAGGACTTCTTCGCATCGTAATTGGCGGGATACAGCAGCCAGCCCTGCACGTGGCGGCCTTCGATATCCCATTCCACCGATTCGGCCTTGCCCCATTGCGGCTTGAGTGCAGCATTGAACTGGGTGACGGCGGGCGGCGGGGTGTCGCCCAAGGCGCCTGCGTGCACTTCGGGAGCCTCGGTGTACGAGCTCTGCACGAAGGCGAGTCTGTTGCGATTGGCGGACAGCGATAGCGCCATCTCCGCACTGCCGTCGCCGATCGTCGCCGGCAGCGTGAAGAGCAGACGCGTTTGCGCCGCCCTGGCCGCATCGATGGCGTACTCGGCCACCTGGCTCTGGCCATTGCTGACCTGTGCGACGAGCAACTGCTGCGTGCCGGACCAGGTGAACCACGCCGGCGTCACGCGCGTGTTGGGCGTGAGATTGATCGCATCGCCGCCGCTGGCAGAGACCGCGTAGAGATCACCGCCGGTGGAACCCTGGTCGCTCATCAGGCCGCCGATGAAGACGATGCGCTGAGCATCGGGCGACCACTGCGGCAATGCCATCTGCAGGCCGTGCAGTGAACCCTTCGCGGTCGCCGGATCGAGAATCGCCGTGGCCTTCGCATCGACCTGCGCGTTCTGCACATACAGTTTGGCCAGCCACCAGTTGTTGTCGCCCGGCGGCGGCGCACCGGTGAAGACGATGCGCTGGCTGTCCGGCGACCACGCAAATTCATACGCGTAGGTACTTTCCGGTGTAAGCAGGCGCACGTTGCCGCCGGCGGCATCCACCGTCGCCACGCGCTGCACTTCCATGCCATCCACACCGATCTCGCCCGAGGCCGGCTTGGCGGCATACACCGCGCTGGCACGACGCGTGCCGTTGGGCACGTAAAGGAAGCCGAGCGACTTGCCGTCAGGGGCCCAGCTCAGGTCCTGCGCCACGCCGGGCAGCGAGGCCATATGTTTAGGCGACTCCTTGGCCTGCATGTCGACCACCAGCAGATCTTTCTGCTTGCCGCCGTTGGCGCAATTGGAAAGAAAGGCCAGATGATGCGAATCGGGCGCCCAGGCGGGATCTGTCTCATTGCAATCGCCACGCTTGGCGATGCCCACGCGATGCGCGTCGCTGCCGTCGGCTTTGGCCACCTCGATGGCATCCTTGCCGTCCGTGCGCACCACCCAGGCGAGCTGGTTGCCATCGGGCGACAGCTGTACGGCGCTGATGGCGCGCGTCTTGCCGAGGTCGGTGAGCAATTGTTCGATGCGCGGGTCGGTGCGGGTCGCCGCATGGAGGCCGGGAACAAAAGCCGCCACCAACAGGGGCAGCAGCAGACGGGCAGGGTGTTGCATGGCGGGCGCCTGGATTGCGATGGGGATTACCACACGCTAGCAGGCCAGGCCGCGCGCCGCCAAGTCGCTCAGCGGTGCGCGGAGAACGACGGCAGCGCGCCCTGGGCCTCGAAATAGTGCCTGGCGATCTGCCGCCGCACGACGTGTTCAAAGGCGGTCGTTGGCCGCGCCGGCTCGCCTTGGCACAGGCCCAAGATGTTGCGAACGATCTGCACCGGCGTCATCAGCAGACCCCACGGAAAGCCCCACCAGCCCAGCCCCAGGCAGTAGAGCGTGCTCAGCAGCTGGTCGCGTCGACCGCAGCGACGACAGCACACACTGCGTCGTGTGCTCCACTGCGTCATCAGCAGCAGCGAATGCACGCGGTGGTGTTCGTATACGTCGATGGCAGCGTCCTGTCGCTTGCAACGTGGGCAGCGCGATTGGCGCCACTCGCTCACCTGGCGCTGCAGGATGTCCAGTGGCACCTGGTCGGCAGCAAGGTGCAGCGGATGGGAACGGGCGCAGGCAGCGCTGCAATAGCGTCGCCCATCGAGTCGTCGGCCACCGAACAGGATCGACTTGCCGCACTGGCTGCACGCGCCCATGGAACCCCCTGGTTGTCCCCGCGCGCAAACTAGCGCGCAGCTGTCCGTTGGGCCAATCATCCAGATGGCCGTCTGGACAGCCAGGCGAGAAACTGCTGTGGGTTAGTGCGTTACCGGCGTTGCCACGACGCTGGCCGCTTGCTGGCGCGCCACCTGGATCGCAGCAATCTTCGCCTTGATCGCAGGCATGGCCGCCAGCGCGGCGCGCTCGCCTTCCATGATGGCCTGGTCCTTCTGCTCGAAGTCCGCCGCGCCGATCTGATTCACCTTGGGCCGGATCACGATGTCTGCGCGCGCCAGCTCCTGCTCGCCGAGCTTCTGGCCCATGATGCTGATGGACTGGCCGACAATATTGAGCATGCCCTGCGGGTTGCTGCCGTTGGCCTTGCTGGAAATATCCACCGCGATCACCACGTCGGCACCCAGCTGACGCGCGGCATCCACCGGCACCGGACTGACCACGCCGCCATCCACGTAATGCTTGCCGCTGATGTCCACCGGCTCGAATACGCCGGGCACGCTGCTGGAAGCACGCACGGCCTGGCCGGTATTGCCACGCACGAACACCGTGCGCTGACCGGTTTCCAGTTGCGTCGCCACCACCGCGAACGGCACGTTGAGCTTGTCCAGCGGACGGTTCTTCACCTGGGCGTTCACGTAGTCCTGCAGTTTCTGCCCCTGCACCACGCCGCCGGAAAACAGACGCACGTCGCGCAGGCTGGCCTGGTCCAGCGCAATGGCGGTCTCCTGCAGCTGGAACGGGTCCATGCCGCTCGCATAAAGCGCGCCGACCACGCTGCCTGCGCTGGTGCCGGCCACCACATCGGGGCGAATGCCGTTGGCCTCCAGCATCTTGATCACGCCGATGTGCGCAAAGCCCTTGGCCGCACCGCCGCCCAGGGCCAGGCCAATACGCAGCTTCACCACCGGAGGCGGCGCGATCGGCGCAGGCGGCGGCGTGGGCTTGGTGCTGCCGAAGCAGGCGCACAGCACCAGGCTGGCAAGCAGGGGCAGGACAGGGCGAAACAAGCGGGTGGACGTCATGTCGATGGGCGCGGGCGGCTCGTAGAGGAAGGTTCGGCCTGCTGATCCTTCGGCAGGCCGGTCACTGGCGAGCGAGTGTACGACCGCCAGAGGGCGGCACGATGGCAGGTTGCGGCGCACGTTGTGCAACGGTCAGCAAACTGCTCGTCATCCCGGCTTGTACCGGGATGACGAGCGTCAAAGGGGGACGGCCTTTAGCCTGCGGCGTCTGCCTCGACGTGGTAGTGCGTGGCCACTTCCACTTCTTTCTTCGAACCGAGGAACACCGGCACGCGCTGGTGCAGGCCGGTGGGCTGCAACCCCATGATGCGTTCGCGGCCAGTGGTGGCGGCGCCGCCGGCCTGCTCGACGATGAAGGCCATCGGGTTGGCTTCGTACATCAGGCGCAGCTTGCCGCCCTTGGACTTGATCTTGGCGTCCAGCGGATAGAAGAACACGCCGCCGCGGGTGATGATGCGATGCACGTCGGCCACCATCGAGGCGACCCAGCGCATGTTGAAATCCTTGGCGCGGGGGCCTTCCGTGCCGGCCAGCAGCTCCCCGATGTAACGCTGCATCGGCGCTTCCCAATGACGCTGGTTGGACATGTTGATGGCGAACTCGGCGGTCTCTTCCGGGATGCGGATATTGCGACGGCTCAGGATGAAGCTGCCCACTTCGCGATCGAGCGTGAACTCGTGCGTGCCGTGGCCAAAGGTGATCACCAGCACCGTGGCCGGGCCGTACACCACGTAACCGGCGGCCAGCTGGGTGGTGCCTTCCTGCAGGAAGTGCTCGGCCTTGGGTTCGGTGATGCCGTCGGGACAACGCAGCACCGAGAAGATCGTGCCGACGGAAATGTTCACGTCGATGTTGGAGCTGCCGTCGAGGGGATCGAACAGCAGCAGGTGATGGCCCTTCGGATACATGTCGGGGATCGGCTGCGGATCTTCCATTTCCTCAGAGGCGCACGCGGCGAGCTGGCCACCCCAGGCGTTCGCTTCGAGCAGGATCTCGTTGGAGATCACATCGAGCTTCTTCTGCGCCTCACCCTGGATGTTGCCGGTGCCCGCCTCGCCCAGCACGCCGCCAAGGGCGCCCTTGTTGGTGGCCACCGCGATGCGCTTGCAGGCACGGGCGACCACTTCGATCAGCAGGGACAGCTCGGCGTTCATGCGGCCGGCGCGGCGTTCCTCGATCAGGAACTGGATGAGCGAAATGGACTTCATGGCGAACCCGCAAGCAAAGGGACCCCTATTGTCCCGGTTGATGCCGACACTTGTCAGCTCAAAGTATGACCAGTGGGTTCATCTATCCGTCCTGAAAACCTTTTCGGACAAGCCACCGCCACGAGCGTCGGCCCCCTCCCTGTGGGAGCGCACCCTGTGCGCGACAGGCGCCCGAGCGCCTGGCGAGAACCGGTCTTCGCGGGGCGCTCGGGCGCCTGTCGCGCACAGGGTGCGCTCCCACAGGTGGTTACACGGCGGCTCCCCTACTGACAACACGTTGGCAGCAGGGGGTAGCCACACTGGCCTCCGTCATAAGGAGGGACTCTCATGCGCGATACGGTGTATTTCCTGGCGTTCGACGGTTTTGCGGACTGGCATGCGGCGCATGCGCTCTGTGAAATCCGTCGGCCGGGCGACTGGCAGTTGAAGACGGTGGGTTTTTCCATGCAGCCGGTGCTTTCCATGGCCGGCCTGCGCGTGGTGCCCGAGCTCACCCTGGATGAGCTGGACCTGCGGCGCGCGGCATTGCTGATCGTCCCGGGCGGCTATCTGTGGGAACACGGCGATGGCGACGAGGCGGTGCAGGCCGTGGGGCGCGTGCACGCGGCAGGCGCGCCGGTGGCGGCCGTCGATAGTGGTGTGCTGGTGCTGGCCCGGGCCGGGCTGCTCGATGCCTGCCGTCATACCGGCAGCTGGCCGGGCCACATCGGCACGCATGTGCCCGCTTATGCCGGCGCCGAGCAGTACGACGCCAACGCGCTCGCCGTGAGCGACGAGGGCGTCATCACCGCCAGCCAGCTGGGCAGCGTGGAATTTGCCCGCGAAGTGATCCGCACGCTCGACCTCTACAACCCGAGCGATCGCGAACATTGGTACCGCTTGTTCAAGCACGCCCTGCCGCCGCCGTGGTGCGCGGGCGACGCCGCCACCGCCGTGGCGGCCTGAGCGAACACGACGAGGAGAATGTCATGGCACTGTCGATCGGAAAGATCCTGATGGCATACCGGCCCTTGTACCTGCGCGGGCTGTTGATGGATGGCCAATACCGCTTTCCGGTAACCACACCGGAAACGGCGAACGGCAAGAAAGAGGAGGTCAGCAAGCAGGTCACCGCCGAGCGCGCATCGCTGACGCCGCGCCGACTGCGAGGAGCGCGCGCATGACCCGCACCTATCACGGCAGTTGTCACTGCGGCGCCGTTCGCTACGAAGCGGACCTGGATCTGTCCGCGGGCACCGGACGCTGCAACTGCTCCATCTGTCGCAAGTTGCGCTTCTGGAGCGCGAGGGCCGACCTCAAGACGTTTCGCGTGGTGAGCGGCGAGGACGCGCTGGTCGATTACCGCTTCGGCACCGACAGCACGCACAACCTGTTCTGTCGCCATTGCGGCACGCATTCGTTCCATCGCGGCTATGTGGAACAAATCGGCGGCGAGTTCGTGGCGGTCAACGTGGTCTGCCTGGACGACGTGAGCGACGAGGAATGGGCCGCCGCACCTGTCCGCTATTCCGATGGGCGCGACAACAACTGGTGGAACGCGCCCGCCATCACCAGCTATCTCTGATCTCGACGCCAAGCTCTCTCGCAGCGAGGAACGTGCCATGACCACTCCACGCGTCACCTTCTACCACGCACCCAATAGCCGCTCCGGCGGCGCCCGCGCCCTGCTGGAAGAACTGGGCGTCGAATACGACATGCACGTGCTCAACCTGCGCAAGAACGAGCAGCGTGAAACGCCGTACACGGCGGTCAATCCGATGGGCAAGGTTCCGGCCATCTGGCATCGCGGCGAACTGGTCACCGAGCAACCGGCCGTCTATCTCTATCTCGCCGATCTGTACGTGGATAAGGGGTTGGCGCCTGGCCTGGACGATCCGCTGCGTGGGCCGTACCTGCGCTGGATGGTGTTCTACGGCTCGTGCTTCGAACCGGCCGCGGTGGACCGCGCGCTGAAGCGCGACGCGGTGCCGCCATCCACGTGTCCCTATGGCGACTGGGACACCATGTTCGCCACGCTGGTGGCGCAGCTGGAGCGTGGCCCCTACATGTTGGGCGAACGCTTCAGCGCGGTGGATGTGCTGTGGGGCTGCGCATTGAACTGGATGACGATGTTCAAGCTCATCCCCGAGGTGCCGGTGATCGGCGCCTATGTGGCTCGCGTGATGTCCCGGCCGGCCATGCAGCGCGCGATGGCGCTGGACGCGGCCTTGGCGGAAGCGCAGGCGGCGTGAAGGCGTATGGCCGGCCGGTTGTCATGGCGTTTGTTGAGAGCGTGCCGAGTGGCTCTGAGGTGAGCGGCCAGGCAAACCATGACTCCCGGCGCTGTTCCCGGGCGCGCCGCTCCGCCATCATCCACGGATGCGTCGCGCCGACCGGTTGTTCCTCATCATCCACGCCTTGCGGGGTCGCCGGACCGCGCTGCAGGCGCGTCAGCTTGCGGGCACACTCGGTGTGTCGTTGCGCACCGTTTACCGCGATGTGGCTGACCTGCAGCTCTCCGGCGTGCCCATCGAGGGAGAAGCCGGTGTCGGTTACGTGCTGCGCAAAGGTTCGGACATCCCGCCGCTGATGTTCACCGCCGACGAACTCGAATCGCTGGTGGTCGGCACGCGCTTCGTGCGTGCCTTCGCCGGGCAGAAACTGGCGGAGAGCGCGCAGGCCGCGCTGCTGAAGATCGAAGCCGTCCTGCCTGCCGAGTTGCGCGAGCGCTCCACGCGTACGCGCATCTATGCGCCGATCTGGCGTGACCAGACCAAGACCGATTTCGCCGCGTTGATTGACCGTCTCAACGCGGCCATCACGGATAACCAGGTGCTGCGGCTGGAATACAGCGATGAAGCTGGCCGTACCAGTACGCGCGAGGTTGAGCCGTTGTGTCTGGCGTTCTGGGGTGGTGCGTGGACCTTGGGCAGCTGGTGTCGGTTGCGCGTGGGCTTCCGCAATTTTCGCCCGGATCGCATTCATGGGTGTTCGATTACGGGTGAGCGCTTCGACAGTGTGGAGGGGCGCAATCTGGACGCCTATCTGCAGGCGATGCGGGGGTATTACGAGGGGATGGAGAGCTGAGGCCTTTCGCTCCCCCTCCCCGCCGGGGAGAGGGTTGGGGTGAGGGGCCAACCCTGCCTCGTTGTTTGGAGGTGCCGCAGTCTTCTTTCGCTCGTCATTCCGGCGTAGGCCGGAAGCGCTTTTCAACAGCCAAAGGCTGGTCATCCAGAGCCTCGGTCTTTAGTTGTCGCGATACAGCGACCTGGCCCGCCTGCCGCGGGCTTCCGACCTCCTGCCGGCGACGCAAAGCTAGTCCCCTTTTTGGGAAGGCCGGGTTACTTTCTCTTGCTTGCCCAAGAGAAAGTAACCAAAGAGAAGGGCCCCCCGGATGACGCGCCTTCCGGGCTGCGCCCTCCAGGTGCGCGGTCGGGCTCCGGGGTTTTTCGACAGGACATCCCTGTCCTGTCGAAAAACTGGCCGCATCCCTGCGGCCACCCTTCGGGCTTTCCTCCACCCGCCCGCCGCGTCATACGGGGACCCCGAGATCAAGAGCCGCATCAAGAGCCACGCGACGTCCGACGCTGTCGGGCGGCTCTTTTGTAGGAGCGCACTTGTGCGCGACCAGCCGACGGAGCGGTACATCCAGGTAGTGCGGTCGCGCACAAGTGCGCTCCTACAAGGGGGACGCAGGTATGGAGATGGCCGATCAATCTTGCCGCTCGGCTCTTTGTGGGAGCGCACCCTGTGCGCGACAAACCTACGGAGCGGTGCACCGCAGCGTGGCGGTCGCGCACAGGGTGCGCTCCCACAGAAGAGCGGGCGCGACGGTGCTGCGAGCCGATGGGTAGCGAAAATCCGCCCGCGCCTAAGCGGCGAGCAACCCGAGGTCGGCAACAACGAACCATCCCCGCAATCAGCTACCCTCCCCCCCATCCATGCCGGAAGCGCCCCATGCCCACGACAACACCACCCGTCGTAGCCAAAGCGCCATCCACCTGGCATCTGGATCTGGTCGCAGGTCTCTCCATTGCCGGCCTGCTGATCCCCGAAGCGGTCGCTTATTCCGGTATCGCCAACCTGCCGCCGCAGGCGGGCGTGATTGCTTTGTTCGTGGGGTTGGCTACGTATGGGCTGTTGGGGCGCAGTCGCTATGCGATCGTGTCCGCCACTTCGTCGTCGGCAGCTGTGCTGGCGGCGGGAACGTTGGCGCTGTCTGGTGGTGACAGTATTTCGAGGGTCGCATTGGCGGGAACGCTCGTGGTGCTGGCAGGCGGCTGTTTTCTGGTGGCCGGTGCGGCGCGACTGGGTGGGTTGTCGCATCTGATTGCGCGTCCTGTGCTGCGTGGCTACACCTTTGGGCTTGCCTGTGTCATCGCACTCAAGCAGCTGCCGCATCTGCTGGGTGTGGCGGACGTGCATGGCGATTTCATGCCGCTGCTGATCGTGCAATTGGCGAAGGTGTTGCCGCAGGTGAACGTGGCGGCGTTGGGTGCGGGCCTGGTTGCGTTGCTGCTGCTGTTTGCCTGCGAGCGCATTCGTCGGCTGCCGGGAAGTCTGGTGGCCATCGCACTGGGCGTGCTGGCATCGGGTTGGCTGGCGGCGCATGGCGTGGCGTTGACGGGCCCCATCCAGCTGGCGACCGATCTGGGTTGGCCGACGTGGCCGCGCAGCGACCAGTGGTTGCCCAGTGTGGAATTGGCGGCAGCGCTGCTGCTCATTCTCTATGCAGAGTCCTATAGCTCGATCCGCGGCTTTGCGCTGAAGCATGGCGACACAGTGAATCCCAATCGCGACCTGCTGGTGCTCGGCATCGCCAATGTGATCTCCGGTGCGCTGCACGGCATGCCGGTGGGCGCAGGATATTCCGGCACCTCGGCGAACGAGGCGGCCGGTGCGCGGTCGCGCCTTGCCGGCCTTATCGGTGCCGTCAGCGTGCTCGTGCTGGTGTTGTTGGCCTTGCGCTGGATCGAGCGCATTCCCCAGCCGGTGCTGGCGGCCATCGTGATCCACGCGGTGAGCAAATCGCTGCGGGTGTCGGTGTTCGCACCGTATTTTCGCTGGCAACGCGACCGGCTAGTGCTGCTGGCGGCGGTGGTGGCGGTGTTGTCGCTGGGCATCCTCAACGGCTTGCTGTTCGCCATCGCCTTCAGTCTGGTAATGCTGTTGCGCCAGCTCGCCACGCCCCGGCTGGGCATACTGGGGCGGCTGGCCGACGGGCACGATTTCGTGGACACGGCGCAACATCCCGAGGCGCTGCAGGTACCGGGCATGCTGATCGTGCGGCCGGAGGAGCCGCTGTTCTTCGCCAATGCCGAGGCCATGCTGGCCCAGGCCCGCGAACGCGTCAAAGCGGGCCAAGGCCTGCGTCGCGTCGTGCTCAGCCTGGAGGAAAGCCCGGACCTGGACGGCACCTCGCTCGAATCCCTCGCCGATTTCGCTACATGGCTGGCCAGTCGTGGCATTGAGTTGCGCGTGGCACGATTGAAGGGCGATGCGCGGGACGCGCTGTCCCGCATAGCGCTACCCCAGCTTCCGCCACAGGCGCTGGATGACTGGAGCGTGGAGGATGCCGTGTCGGCATCGCCGCTCACGACCTCTTTGGCAAAGGGAAACCCGCAGTGAAGAAAGCTCTACGCACCACCTGGCTGGCCGCGGCCACCACGCTCGCACTGGCCGCGCCGGCCTGGGCCGATACCAGCGCCGATGCACGCTTCAAGCAGATCTACGAGCAGGAGTGGACGTGGCGCAACGGCCAGTCCGGCATTGCCAGCTCGGGTGAAGCACAACCCAATGGCTCGCGCCTGGACAATGTGGACGCGGCCAACCAGCAGAAGCGCCAGGACTATTGGCAGAAGGTGTCCAACGACCTCGATGGCATCGACGTCAAGCAACTGTCGCCGGAAGACCAGGTGAACTACGCCGTATACCGGGCGCAGATCCAGAACCTGCTCGCCTCGCAGAAGTTCAAGCAGTGGCAGATGCCGTTCAACAGCGACTCGGCGTTCTGGAGCGACCTGGGCTATGTGCTCGAAGGCGACCGGCTGCGCACCACGCAGGATTATCAGCGCTACATCGATCGCCTCAACCAGGTGCCTGCGTACTTCCAGCAGCAGATCGACAATATGCGCGACGGTCTGGCGCGTGGCTTCACCGTGCCGCGCGAAGTGCTCAAGGGACGCGACGCGTCCATCAGCTCGGTATCGGAGTTGAAGGACCCGACCCAGAGCACTTTCTACAAGCCGTTCGAGAAGATGCCCTCGACCGTGCCGGCCGCCGACGCGATCAAGCTGCGCGATGCCGCCAAGAAGGCAATCAGCAACAAGGTAATCCCGGCCTACGCCAACCTGCTCAGCTTCTATCGCAACGACTACGTGCCCAAGGCACGCACCACGCTCGCCGCCGAAGCCATGCCCGACGGCAAGGCGTTCTATCGCCAGCAGATCATCGAATACACCACGCTCGATCTGGATCCGGACACCATCCACAAGATCGGCCAGGAGCAGGTGGACAAGATCCATGCCGAGATGGTCAAGACCATGCAGGAGTCGGGCTTCAAGGGAAGCTTCGCCGATTTCCTGCACTTCCTGCGTACCGATCCGCAGTTCTACGCCAAGACGCCCGACGAACTGCTGATGCGCACCGCGTGGGTGGCCAAGCAGGTAGACGCGCAGCTCGGCAAGGAATTCGGCCGCCTGCCGCGCCAGCGCTTCGCCATCGTGCCGGTGCCGGCCGATATCGCGCCGTATTACACCTCGGGCCGCGGCGGCGCCAGCACGTATCTGGTCAACACCTATGACCTGCCGTCGCGTCCGCTGTACAACATGCCGGCGCTGACGTTGCACGAATCGGCGCCCGGCCATTCACTGCAGCTGGCGCTGGCGTCCGAGCAGCGCGGCCAGCCGGACTTCCGTCGCGAGGGTTATATCTCGGCCTACGGCGAGGGTTGGGGCCTGTACTCGGAGTACCTGGGCAATGAGATGGGCATCTATAAGACGCCCTACGATCGCTTCGGTTACCTCACCTACCAGATGTGGCGCGCCTGCCGACTGGTGGTCGACACCGGCATCCATCACCTGGGCTGGACGCGCCAGCAGGCGATCGACTTCATGACGCAGAACACCGCCTTGTCCGATCGCGAGATCGCCAACGAAGTGGATCGCTACATCAGCTGGCCGGGCCAGGCGCTGTCGTATGAACTGGGCTACCTGAAGATCCTGGCGCTGCGCCAGAAGGCCGAGCAGGCGCTGGGTTCGAAGTTCGACATCCGCCACTTCCATGACACCGTGCTGCAGATCGGCTCGGTGCCGCTGCCGGTGCTGGAGCAGCGCATCGATCGTTTCATTGCCGACGGTGGACCGGCACCGGATTTCGGCTGCGATTGCGCAAAGGACAAGGACGCGAAGAAGTAAGTCGCCCCACCACGACCCCGGCTTGGCTGGGGGCGTGGCATTCGCGAAAACTCAGGGTTTGGCCGGTGTGCTCTTGCCGGTTTCCGCATAACGCTGCAGTCGCTGCAGCTGTTCCATCAGCATGCCGTTGGCGACCGGCGCAATCCTGTCGAGCCCGCTGGCGCTGGAACCGTTGACGCGGTATTCCAGCGCCAACGCGGTGCCTTCCGGCGCGGGCTTGAGCGTGAAGGTCAGCACGCCTTGCACGGCCATGGCTTGAAACGGACCCAGCGCGGCATCCATGCGCAGCAGATGGCCCGGCGCGGCCCAGATCACCCGGCCGTGCTGCACGCTCTGGTCATTCCAGCGTTCGCAGAAGCAGCCGCCGGCCTCGGCCTTGAGGCTCACGTGCGAGGCGTCGCCAGAGTAGGTGTGTTCGCTGTTCCACCACTTGGCTACGTCGATCAGCGCCGCATAGAGCTTCTCGGGCGGTGCGTGGACGGTGCGGGCGTCCTGGATCAGCAGGTGATCGGGCGCGGCTTCCTTCACCTCGGCGTGGACGGCGAGGGCATGGAACGACAGCAGCGTGGCGGCGGCAATGACTTGAATACGCATGGGTTTCCCTCTGATCGATGCCACGTGGGCGTCACCGGGCGGGCCGAGTATGCGGCGACCCGTGCGCGCGCTGTACTGGCCGAACGGCGGATGACCGGACCACTGGCGAAAAATGCATCAGTGGAGTAAATTGGCTCCTAACTTCACTGGGAGAGTTGAACCATGGCGGCTCATCTCCAGCCTGAAACCCATCCCATCGCCGATCTCGGCGGCCCCGCCTTGCGCGCTTTCTTCAATATCGCCGAGCGCTGGAACCTGCGCATTGCCGACCAGCGCCGCCTGTTGGGCGATCCGCCGGAATCCACTTTCTACAAGTGGAAGCGGCTGCAGAGCGGCACCCTGGGGCGCGACACGCTCGAGCGCATCAGCTACCTGCTGGGCATCTTCAAGGACCTGCAGATCCTGTTTCCCGATGCGGACCAGGCGGACGGCTGGGTCCATCGCGCCAACCGCTCCAGCTTGTTCGGCGGCCAATCGGCACTGGAACGCATGCTCTCGGGCAACGTCGCCGACCTTTATGTGGTGCGCCAGTACCTCGACGCCCAACGCGGCTGACCCCGACGCCTTTTGTAGGAGCGCACTTGTGCGCGACCGCAGACTTGCGGCTTTCCTCAGACATCCACCCCAGACAAAACCCTGCGCTCCACGTCGCAACCCCCGATACGCCCTCAGGCCATACTTCTCCCCTCTGGCAGACCGCGCGAGAGCTTCACGTCATGGCCGACATTCCACCGCTCAAACGCGTCCGCTGGGGTCACGCTTACCGCATCGTGCCCAGCCGTTTTCCGCCCATCGGCGTGTTCGACCGTATCGCTGATCCGGGCGACCTTGAAGCGCTGTACGCCATCGAGGCGATGACCAATCCGCGTCTGCGCAACGATATCGGCGACCTGCATCTGGTCCCGCCGGATCGGCGCATCAGTGGCCCCGGCAGCACGCCGGTGATGGCCGCGTTCACCCATCTCAATCCCGAAGGCAGCCGTTTTTCGGATGGCAGCTGGGGCGTGTTCTACGCCGCGCATAGTGTGGCCACGGCGGTCGAAGAGACGGTCTATCACCGCGAGCTGTTTCTGGCGGCAACGGCCGAGCCGCCGTGCGATATCGAGATGCGCTGTTACAGCACCAGCATCCAGGCCAAGTTGCACGACCTGCGTGGCGGTTGGAAACCCGAGCACGATCCGGACAACTACGCGGCAGGCGTTGCGCTGGCGCGCAAGCTGCGTGAGCAAGGTTCCGACGGGCTGGTCTACGACAGCGTGCGGCATGCCGGGGGCGAATGCGTCGCCGTGTTCTATCCCGACCGCGTGGCGCCCTGCGTGCAGGCGCAGCACCTGATGTACCGCTGGGACGGCAAGCGCATCGGCCAGGTGCTCACCGTGGATGAGTGGAAGCGCGGCTGAGCGCCTGCGAAAAAAACGGGGCCCTTCTTGCGAAGGGCCCCGCGCAGCTTCCGTGCCGACTGGTCTCCCCTTAGAAGCGGTAGCCGACGCTGGCGCCGAACACCACCGGATCGATCTTGGCGGTGCCTACCTTGGTGTTGTTGACCTTCACGTCGCTCTCGATATTGGCCCAGCGCACGTCCACCGTGGCCAGCCACTTCTCGGAAATCCTCAGGTCGAAACCCGCGCGCACGGCGCCACCCCAGCTGTTGGCGATGCTCACGCTGTTGCCGTAGAGCGCGCCGGTGCCATGCGTGCCGAAGAAGTTGGTGTAGTTGACGCCCACGCCCAGGAACGGCGACCAGGCCGCATCAGGCATGAAGTGATAGTTGACGCCGAAGGTCGGCGGCAATTGCTTGGTGCGCGCCACTGTGCCCAGGCCGGCGAGCTTGACGTCATGCAGGAACGGCCACGCACCCAGCGCGTCCACGCCCCAGTTCGGGGTGAACATGTATTCGAGGTCGATGGTCGGTCGCGTGCTGCTGCTCACGTTCGCACGTGCGCCGGCCAGGGTGCCGTTGTTGTCCTTGGGGGCGACCACGGCGCCGCCGACGCGCAGCACCCACGAATCGGTGCCTTCAGCGTGGGCCGTGGGAGCGGCGAGCGTGCCAAGAGCCGCGGCAATGACGAGGGGAAGCAGGACTTTCATGGCGTTGTTCCATCATGTTTTCGTTGGGGGACAACGTCATGGTCGTTAGGAAGTCGTTGCTCGCTGTTGATCCAGGTCATGTGCTCGTAGGGCATTCGGACGCAGGCGCGCACGCACGAAAAGGCCCGCGCGAGGCGGGCCTTCTGTGTCTTTGCGGTAGAGCTGACGATCAGGTGTCGGCGTTCGTCGCCCAGCCTTCGCGGTTGCCGCGCGTGAACACGCGGTCGCTCTCCAGCACGTCGCCTGCCGCATACGCCGGCTGCTCGCGCAGGCTGGCGTAGATCGGCGTGAAGTCCGGACGCGTCGCCTCGAACAGCTGTTCAAAGCTGTCGATGACGAAATACGTCTGCTGGAACGTGTCGATGCGGTAACGCGTGCTCATCACGCGCTCCAGGCCGAAGCCGATGCGGTTGGGCGAGGCCGAATCCAGCGAGTAGATCGACTCGCCCTTGGAGCTCACGATGCCGGCGCCGTAGATGCGCATACCGTCCTTGGTGTTGATCAGGCCGAACTCCACCGTGTACCAGTACAGGCGCGTGAGGTTCATCAGCGCTTCGGGGCCGATCGCGAAGGCCTTCATACCGCCGCGGCCGTAGGCCTGCATGTAGTCGGCGAACACCGGGTTGAGCAACAACGGCACGTGGCCGAACAGGTCGTGGAACAGGTCCGGTTCGCTGAGGTAATCGAGCTGGTCCGGCTTGCGGATCCACCAGCTCACCGGAAAGCGGCGATGCGCGAGATGGTCGAAGAACACCTCGTCCGGCAGCAGGCCTTCCACCGCGACCACTTCCCAGCCGGTCGCAGCGCCCAGCACCTTGTTGAGCTCGGAGAACTTGGGGATGCCGCCGGCGCCCATGCCGAAACGTGCCACGCCATCAAGGAATTCCTGACAGGCGCGGCCAGGCAGGAGGTCGCTCTGGCGCTGGTAGAGCGTGTCCCACACTTCATGGTCGGTAGCGGAGTAATCCGCCCAAGGCTGCTCCACCACGCCGGTGGCATACACCGGGACATAGCCGCGATCGGTCTGCTGATGTTCGACGCGGCGGGGAGGGGTGTTCATGGCGTGCTCCTGGAAACAAGGCCGACCTGCTTGGATAAGCCAGCATAGGGCGATTGCCGCGCACGATGATTGTTTTATTGCATTGATTCAGTTCAGCTAAGCAATAATCGTGTTCCCTCATCCGTATCTATGGAGATTTATTGCCATGGCTACCTTGGACCGCACCGATCTGCGGATTCTGGCCGTCCTGCAGTCCGACGGCCGCATCACCAATGCCGACCTGGCCGAGAAGGTCAGCCTGTCGCCTTCGGCCTGTCTGCGCCGCCTCCAGCGCCTGGAGGCCGACGGCGTATTGACCGGCTATACCGCCCAGGTGGATCCCCAGGCCGTAGGGCTGGGCCTGCAGGCTTTTGTCCGCGTGCAGCTGGGCAAGCATGAGAGCGCCGTGGTCGAGCGCTTCGTGGAGCTGGTGAACGGTTGGCCGGAGGTGGTGTCCTGTTATGCGCTGACCGGCGACATGGACTACCTGTTGCATGTCTATGTGGCTGACCTGCAGGATTTTTCGCGCTTCCTGCTGGATCGCCTGCTGAACGCGTCGGGGGTGGCCGATGTCAATTCCAGCTTCGTGCTGCGGACCGTGAAACGGTCCTCGGCCTTGCCCCTGTCGCAGCTGGAACATTGATGCTGCGACGCGGGGACGCAGGGGTCGACTAACGCTAAACTAACCGGACTGATGAATAGCCAATCCCTCTCCGCCCCAGCCCGCCGAGACGTCATTCGGCCCCTGCGCTACTTCTGGCGCGTGCCGCTGCTGCTGCTGCACATCGTATTGGGCGTGCTGCTGTGTGCCCTGGTGCTTACCTGGCGCCGTGACGCGGTGATGAAAGATGGCCGCGAGCCGTTTGCGCATCGCACCATCCGCTGGTGGTCGACAGCCCTGCTCCGCATCTTCGGTCTGCGCTCTGTGCGCGTTGGCCAGCCGCTGGCCGATCCTGTGCTGTTCGTCGCCAACCACACCTCCTGGATCGATATCGAGCTGCTGCACAGCCAGCGCGCGGCGTGCTTCGTGGCCAAGGCGGAAATTGCCAGCTGGCCGCTGGTGGGCTGGCTGGCGTCGGCGGGCGGCACCATTTTCCATCGCCGCGGCAGCAATCACTCGCTGGCAGCGGTGATGCAGGTGATGGTGGATCGGCTGCGCGGGGGGCGTTCCGTGGCGGTCTTCCCGGAGGGCGGTACCGGACACAACGGCGTGTTGCGCGTCTTCCATGCGCGCATCTTCCAGGCGGCGCTCGATGCCGAGGTGCCGGTGCAGCCGGTGGCGCTGCGCTTTGCGCGCGACGGCCGTCGCGTCCTGGATGCCGGTTTCCGCGAGCACGAGAACTTCATGCAGAACTTCCTGCGGCTGCTGGGCGAAGCCCCGCTCGACGCCGAAGTGCATTTCCTTGAACCCGTGCCGGCTGCGCCGGACGCGCGCCGTCGCATGGCGGAAACCTCGCGCGAGCGCATTGCGATGGCGCTGGAAGACAAGCCGGAACACGAAAAACACGCATGACGCTGCCCCGGGGTAAGGATTTTCAGCCACCGTGGCCGCTACGCAGTGGCCACATCCAGACCATGCTGTCCTCCAGCGGCGTGCGGCGCCTGATGCTGCCCAAGGCGGCGCAAACGGTGCTGCAGGATTCCCAGCAGGTGGTGGTGAATGGCGGTGATGGCGTGCGCCTCACCGGTGCCTACACCAGGCAGAGGACGCAATCGGAATCGCGCGGTCTGGCCGTCTTGTTCCATGGTTGGGAAGGCAGCGTTGATTCCACGTATGTGCTGCAGACGGGAAGCCGGCTGCTGGCCGATGGCTGGGACGTGTTCCGCCTGAATTTCCGCGATCACGGCGACAGCCATCACCTCAACGAGGCCTTGTTCCATTCCTGCCGCATCGACGAAGTGCTGCATGCGCTGAACGACATTGCGCAACGCTTCCCGTCGCGACCGCTTGCGCTGGCGGGTTTTTCGCTCGGCGGCAACTTCGCCTTGCGCGCGGCCATGCACGCGCCGGCGGCAGGCCTGCCATTGAGCTATGCGCTGGCGGTGTGCCCGATCATCGATCCGGGTGAAGGCCTGTTCTCGCTGGAAGGGCAGGCGCCGTGGTTCTACCAGGCGTACTTCATGCACAAGTGGCGGCGTTCGCTGCAGGCCAAGCAGGCGGCCTTCCCGCACGTGCAGTATTTCGAACTGGCCGAGCTCAAGCAGAGTCTGCGCGGACTGACCGCGTCGCTGGTCTCGCGGCACACCGATTTCGGTTCGCTCGAAGCCTATCTGGACGGCTATTCCGTGGCCGGTCGCGCGCTGGAAGGCATGCACGTGCCGTGCACCATTCTTACCGCGCGCGACGATCCGGTCATCCCCGTGGCGGCATTCGAACGACTCGATCTGCCGGCGAATGTGGAGCTGGATATCTCCGACTACGGCGGCCATTGCGGCTATATCCGCGGCTGGGACATGACCAGCTTCACTGACGAGTACATCGCCGCACGTTTCAATGCCGTGGTGGCGCAGCGATAGCACTGCGCGGCCTTGTGGCTGTCACAACGGCATTCCATCATCCGTCTCACCACCGTTCTGCCTGGAGACCCGGCCATGCATGCCAAGGGCACGTTCGAAGTGAAGATCACGCCGCAGCCTCCGCAGGCAGGCATTGACGATCCCGGTGTTGGCCGTCTGGTGATCGACAAGGTCTTCCAGGGCGATCTGCAGGGCCATAGCAAGGGAACGATGCTCGCCGTCGGCACGCCGATCGACGGTTCGGCAGGCTACGTGGCGATGGAGTGGGTCGAAGGCAGCCTGCACGGGCGTCATGGTCGTTTCGCACTGCAACACAGCGGCAGCATGCATCGCGGGTCGCCGCAGCTGTCGGTAACCATCGTGCCCGATTCGGGCACTGACGAACTGGCGGGCATCGAAGGCGCGCTCACCATCACCGTCGCCAACGGCGTGCATTCCTACGACCTCCACTACAGCCTGGCGTGAAACGTTTCCCCGTCGCCGCGATGGCGCTACGCTTCGACACTCCCGCGATGGAGTGCCGTCCATGCTCAAGTTGATGCTGGGTTTGTTCGGATGTCTGGTGGCCTGCACAGCCATGGCGGCGCCCCAACTGGAAAAGCTCACCTTGCCCAAGGGGTTCCATGTCGCCGTGTACTCGGACCAGGTGCCCAATGCGCGCGAGATCGCGCTGGGCGCCAAGGGCACGGTGTTCGTCGGCTCCAATAGCGCGGGCAAGGTCTATGCGCTTACCGACAGCAGGCACGACGGCCACGCGGACAAGGTGCGCGTGATCGCCAGCGGCCTGAAGTTGCCGGTGGGCGTGGCCTTCAGGAATGGCGATCTGTACATCTCGGCGGTGAGCAAGATCCTGGTGCTGCGCGACATCGAGAATCATCTCGACGATCCGCCCAAGCCCGACGTGGTCTTCGACAAGTTTCCCACCGAGACGCATCACGCCTGGAAGTTCATCGCGTTCGGTCCCGACGGCAAGCTCTACGTGCCGGTGGGTGCGCCGTGCAATATCTGCGACAAGGACAAGGACTACGCCAAGCTCACGCGCATGAACGCCGATGGCAGCGGCCTGGAAGATGTCGCCTCAGGTATCCGCAATACCGTGGGATTCGACTGGCAGCCCAAGACCAGGCAGCTGTGGTTCACCGACAACGGAGGGGACCTGATGGGCGATGACATGCCCAGCGACGAGTTGAATCGCCTGTCGCACGTGGGCGAGCACTTCGGTTATCCCTATTGCCACCAGGGCGACACACTCGATGCGGAGTTCGGCCAGGGCAAGAACTGCAAGGATTACAGTGCGCCGATCTACAAGCTCGGTGCGCACGTGGCGGCGCTGGGCATGCGCTTTTACGAGGGTTCGCAGTTCCCCGCCAACTACAAGGGCGCGATCATCGTGGCGGAGCATGGCTCGTGGAATCGCACCAGGAAGTCCGGCTATCGCGTGATGGTCGCTCATCTGAGCGGCGACAAGGTCACCGCCTATGAGCCTTTGCTGGACGGATTCGAGCAGAACGAACAAACCTGGGGCCGGCCGGTCGACGTGCAGCCGCTCCCCGACGGCAGCGTGCTGGTGAGCGACGACCTGGCCGGCGCGCTCTACCGCGTGACGTACCAAAACCCCTGACGCGCCGCGGCTTGCGCGACGCTTCACCCACTCGCTTTGATCCCGGAGAACGACCTTGCAATTGCGTAGCGACAGTTTCGAACACGGTCAGGCGATGCCGGCCCGACTGGCTTTCGGCAAACGCGGCGAACCCTTCGCCTTGTCCGACAACCTCAGCCCGCACCTGGCGTGGAAGGATGCACCGCATGCCACGCGTTCCTTCGTGCTGGCGGTGTTTGACTTCGACGTGCCCAGCAAGCCGGACGACGTGAACCAGGAAGGACGCACCGTGCCGGCCGATTTGCCGCGCGTGGAATTCGTGCACTGGCTGATGGCCAATATTCCGGTGGAATGCGGCGAACTGGCCGAAGGCGCCTGCAGCGACGGCATCGTGCCGCGCGGCAAGCGCGCGCCGTACGGCCCGCCGGGCAGCGTGCAGGGCGTGAACGACTACACCGGCTGGTTTGCCGGCGATGCCGACATGCGCGGCGAATATCTCGGCTACGACGGCCCGTGCCCGCCGTGGAACGACTCCATCGTGCATCACTACCATTTCCGCCTGTACGCGCTGGATGTGGAAAGCCTCAAGCTGGCCGATGGTTTCACCGTCAGCGCATTGCGCGCGGCGATGGACGGCCATGTGCTGGCCGAGGCCGAGCTGATGGGCAGCTATACGATCAATCCCGCAGCCGTTTAGACGACCTTGTCGCCAGCGTGAACGGCGACCAAAGGGCGGCGTGGGCTGAGATCATTTTCACGCTCGCAAGGCATGGGCTGTGGGTGAATGGTCGGCAGGACGATGTCATGTCCGCTGAGAGGATCGCCCCATGCTGCACTACGCCCTGGTATTCCTGGTCATCGCCATCATTGCTGCCTTGTTCGGTTTCACCGGCATTGCCGGTACCGCTGCCAGTATCGCGAAGATCCTGTTCGTCGTCTTCCTGATCCTGGCTGTGATCGCCTTTTTCAGGCGCGCGAGCTGAGCGAACGGCGCATCGGGCTGAATCCCGATGCGCTTCGCGGCACCGATTCAAGACCATTGCATGTCCGCTTCAACGGAGAACGTCATGAACAAGCAAGTCCAGGCGCACGAGGAAAACACCGCTGCCGAGCGCATCGAGGAACGCGCCGAGCGCATCAAGCAGGCGACCACCAGCGCCGTGAGCAGCACCAAGGAAGCGGTGGATCGCGCGGCCGACAAGGTCGAGGACAGCCTGCATCGCGCCACCGACAAGGCCGCCGATACCGCCACCCGCGCCTCTGAGAAAGCCGACGAATATCGCCAGCGTGGACGTGAGGTGTACGACGAGGCCGTCGACCGCGCCGACGAATGGCTGGACCGTGCACGCGACTATGTGCGCGAGAAGCCCGTGCAGTCCGTAGCCATCGCCCTTGGCGCCGGCTGGCTGCTTGGCCGCATACTCCGTCGCTGATAGACGACTGAGGACAGGGGATGGACCAGACCGGACGCGAAGACGCGCCCGCCGCGCCTGACGAGACGCCACCTCCTGCGCCACCGGGCCTGCTGGACGATATCGGCCGTCTCGGTCGGGCTTTTCAAAAGCTCTTTGGGGCACAACTGAAGCTGTTGTCCGCCGAATTGGGGCTGGCGCGCAGCGCCGTCCACTGGCTGCTCATCGCCGGTCTGGTCGCCACCGTGGCGGCCGTAGGCATGGGGCTGACCCTGCTGGGCCTGATCGGCTGGCTGCTGGCGCAGTGGCTCGGCTCGTGGGCCTGGGCGTTGGCCGCGCTATCGCTGGTGGAGCTGCTGTTTCTCGCCGGCGCGATGCTGTTGTTCCGCCGCTGCATGCACTGGATGACGCTGCCCGCGACGCGGAACGAGTGGAGTGCGATGATGCGTGACACCCTGCGTCGTCCCGGTCCGCAGGGCAGCAACCCGGAGGACGTGCCGTGAGCCTCTTCAAGCAATTGCATGCGGTACGTACGGCGGAGAACCGTGCACGGGATGCCCGCGAGGAGCTGGCGGTACCCGCCCAGGCCTTGTTGGCGCGTGGACAACGCCATCCGCTCACGACCGTAGGCTTGGCCGCGGGCGCGGGTTTCGTGCTCGGCAAGCTCAATGTGCATCCGCTACGCGTGCCGGGCCTGGGCGCGCTGCTGAGCGGCACCGCAGCCGAAGTCGTGGGCCAGGCCATGCGACTGGTGGCCGAGTTCACGCAGAACGCCGGCGACGTCACGCAGGACACCGGCGACTTCACATGAACACGCCGATGTCATCGCTGCCGCCCGTCGCTGAAGGTGACGCGGCGCAACCGGAGGTACCCGTCGACGCGATGGTGCCCAGCCGCGAGCCGCGGATGAACCTGATGCGGGTGCAGCGCACGCAGAGTGCACGCCGGCACCTGCGCGGTATCCGCGTCGTGCTCAATATCTTCCTGGCGTTGGCGCTGATGTATACGGTGACCATCACCAAGCAGCTGCTGATACCGCTGGTGCTCGCCTCGTTCATCGGCCTTGCGCTCAATCCCATCGTGGCGCGTTGCTCGAGCATCGGGATTCCGCGCTGGCTGGCGGCCAGCGTGCTGATGATCGGCCTGATGACGGCCATCGGATTCGGCGTGGGTGCGCTCACCCAGCCCGCCCTGGGCTGGGTGCACGAAGCGCCGACGGCGATCCGCAGCTTTATCCCGAAGCTGCGCAACTTCACCCAGCCGCTTGAGGCGGCCAACCGCGCCACCCAAGGCCTCACGGGGCCCACGAAGGTACAGGCTTCGGCGCAGTCGCCGCTCTCCATCACCGTGTGGGACATCGTGGCGACCACGCCGAAGGTCCTGGCCGGCGTGCTCACCGTGGTCTTATTGGTGTTCTTCTTCCTCGTCTACGGCGACCTGATGCTGCGACGACTGGTGGAGGCATCGCCCAACTTCGGCTACAAGCGACACGCCGTCCACGTGGTGCGCGGCATCCAGTACGAGGTGTCGCGTTACATCCTCACGGCGACGCTGATCAACTTCGGCCTTGGCGCCGTCACCGCCGGCATGCTGTGGCTGTATCACATGCCCGATCCCTTGCTGTGGGGCACGGTGGCGATGCTGGCCAACTTCATTCCCTACGTGGGCGCGATCAGCACCACGACCGTGCTTGCGGTGGTGGGCCTGCTCAACTTCAACGAGCCGGGTGCGGCCCTGCTGCCGGCTCTCACGTTCGCCGGCATCACGGCGGTCGAAGGCAACCTGGTGACGCCGCTGATCCAGGGGCATCGCATGCGCCTGAGCCCGATCGCGATCCTGCTGTGGCTGCTCTTCTGGGGCTGGTTGTGGGGCATCCCGGGTGCGCTACTGGCGGTGCCGATGCTCACCAGCGCCAAGCTGGTGGCCGAACGCGTGCGCGGCTGGCGCTGGTTTGCACGCATGGTGCAGCGTTGACGGCTCGCTTCGCGATCCGCGCGGTTGGCGCGCAGGACTTCGATGCGTGGAAGCCATTATGGGACGGCTACAACGCGTTCTACGGCCGCAGCGGCGACACCGCGCTGGCGCAAGAGATCACGCGCGAGACGTGGTCGCGCTTTCTCGCGGCAGACGAACCGATGCACGCGCTGGTGGCCGAAGGCGATGGCCAGCTGCTGGGACTGGCGCACTACCTGTTCCATCGCAGCACCATCAGCCGCGCGAACAGCTGCTATCTGCAGGATCTGTTCACCATACCGGCGGCACGCGGCATGGGTGTCGGACGCGCGTTGATCGAAGCGGTGTATGCCAACGCACGCCAGGCCGGTGCATCGCGCGTGTACTGGCAAACCCATGAAACCAATACCAACGCGATGCAGCTCTACGACCAGCTAGCCGAGAAGTCAGGGTTTATTGTCTACCGCAAGCCGTTGTAGCGTCGCCGTAGACTCACCGACGCGGGTAAGCGCCATGCACGTTTCGTTCGCGGTCCGACTCGGCGCCATGGCGCTACTACTTGCGGGCAGCTGTTCCGCGATGGCAGCGACGACGTCGACGGACGGGCTTCATCGTTGCGAGGCGCAAGGCCGTGCCACGCCGACGGTTGCGCAAACGACGCTCAATGGCGTGCCCGCCATCGTGCGCATCCCCACGCATATCGACAAAGCGCCGATCATCCTGTGGCACGGCTTCGGCCCACCGGCCAGCGAGAGCGCCATGATGGAGGCGCTGCCGCTCGACGAGGTCGGTGCGGTGAAGATCTACCTCGGCCTCCCTCTGTTCGGCGCGCGAGCACCGTCTGGTGGCATGAAGGAACTCGCGCGGCGGCAGGGCGAGGATCTTGGCCTGGAAGTGTTCAAGCCCGTGGTCGCTGGCGCCGCGGATGAGCTGTCGAACGTGGTCGCGGCCTTGGTCGAGCATGGCTGCATGAAGGCTGGCAGCGCGGTTGGCCTGGTCGGCTTCTCCGCCGGCGGCGCAGCAGCGCTCTACGCGTTGTCGCAGGGCAGGGTGAAGATCGAAGGCGCGGTGCTGCTCAACCCGTCAACGGGTCTGACCGATTCGGTGCAGGCCTATGAGAAAGCGACGAGGCAGACCTACACCTGGTCACCCGCGTCGCGCGAACTGGCCCACCAGACCGACGCGGCCGCGCACACCGCCGATATCGCACGACATCGTCCCGCGTTGCTGTTCCTGCAAGGTGCGAACGACGCGGTGCTCGATGGGAAAGCGGTGTCGGCGCTGTGCGCCGGGCTAAAGCCGTTGTATGGCGATCAGGTATCGCGGCTGCAGTGTCGCCTGCTGGCCGGCATGTCCCATCAATGGGCCGCCGATCCTGCGTCGCTGGCGCTGGTGCGCAAGGCCGTCGGCGCATGGTTCTCGGATATCCCAGCCGCATCGACGACGACTCATTGATCGATGCCATGCGCCTTCAGCACATCGCTGATGTCGAACAGCCACACGTTGCGCGAACCATTGAGCGGTTCACCCAGGCGTTGCTGCAGCGACGCGATATCGTCCTTGGGCTTGGGAAAATTCACCGTGCTCTGGCGGCTGCTCGAAACATACAGCTCGCCGAATTGACGGCCCAGCGAGGGCGCATTTTCCAGCGCGGTGCTGTTGACGTCGCCAGCCAGATGCAGCGGCTTGCCCCAGCGGCCATTGGGCTCGCGAAAGGCAATGTACAAGTCCGCGCTGCCTAGCGAATCGCCTTCGTTGCCAGCGTAGATGAGGAAGCGCTGGTCCGGATCGACGCAAGGATCCATGCGATTGTGTTCCAGGTCGCCCAACGCCACGCGCTCAGGTTTCGCGTAGCCGTTGGCGGTGTGTCGCGCCACATAGACTTGATACGCCTTGCCCGAATCGTCGCGATGAGCCGAAAAATAGATGTCGCCATTGGACGCGACCGAAGGGTTGTAAATCATCGCGCCATCATTGAGTGCGCCATCGACATGGACGGGCTTGCCCCAACGGCCGTCCGACTGTTGTTCGACGTACCACAGGTTGGTGCCGGCAAACGTCTGGCCACCCATTTCGGCCATCACCGGCACGTCGCCATCATGCACAGGCCGATTGGAGACGAAGTAAAGGCGCTTGCCATCCGGTGACAGCGCCGGCTCGGAATCGTGCCATTGGCCGGAAAACGACACGACCTCGGGTGTGGTCCAGTCCTGGCCGCGCCGATGCGTGACAAGAATGGTGTCGTCCTTCTCGGCAAAATCCGAGCGCATGAAATACAGCGTCTTGCCATCGGGACTCACGGCCGCCGAGGTCTCCTGCAAGCCGGTGGAGATCACGCCTGGCCCGACCAACTCGCCCGCACCGGCATTGGCGGCTATCAGGGCGAGGGCCAACAGGCCGGCCGGGATGAACAGTTGCGACGGCATGCACGATGCTCCAGCAGAGGGGACGGTGGGTCCGCCACACCATGGAGCACAGGTGTGCGAGCTGCAGCAGGTTTGTGACTGGCGGCCAGAGCGGCGTGATGAGCGGTCGACGCAGGCGCGTCGGCGGTCAGGCCATACCCAGGGCGCGACGTGCGTGCAGGCGGAAGCGGCGGCTGAGGCTAAGCCGCGTGCCGTCCTGCAACACCACTTCCGCGCTGCCCTGGAACAGGGGATGCACTTCGCGTATGCGTTCCACGTTCACCACGATGCCGCGGTGTATGCGCAGGAAGCAGGCCGGATCGAGCACGGCAAGCAGGTGGCGCAGCGACTCGCGGTGGAGATAGGTCGCGCTGCCGGCATGGATATGCACGTAGTTGCCGTCGGCGCGGATCCAGTCGATATCGCTGGCGGCAATCACGCGGATATGCTCGCCATGCTGGACACTGAGCCGCTGCAGATAGGGCGATGCGGGCACCTGCGCTGCACCTGAAGTCGCGACCGGGACGGGCAGAGCGTGCAAGCCCTGCCAATGGCGCCGCACGCGAATCATCGCCTGGTCAAAACGCTCCTGGTCGATCGGCTTGAGCACGTAGTCGATCGCATTGGCGTCGAAGGCGCGCAGCGCGTGCTGGCCGTACGCGGTGGCAAACACCACCATCGGCAGACCGTCGCGCTTGAGTCCATGCAACAGACGGAAGCCATCCATGCCCGGCATGCGGATGTCGAGGAACATCAGGTCCGGTTCCAGCGCTTCGATCGCCTGTCGCGCTTCGCTCGCGTTGCCGCACTCGCCCACGATCGTCACATCCGCATGCGATGCCAGCGCCTGCCGGATGGCCAGCCGTGCCAGGACCTCGTCGTCGACGATCAAGGTGCGGATAGGCGGCGTAGTCATGCGGCCTCCCGGAACGGAAAGCGCAGTTCCACCCGTGTGCCGCCTTCGGGCTTGCGTTGCAGTTCCAAGGTGGCGTCCTGGCCGAACAGCATGTCCAACCGGGTGCGCGTATTGCCCAGGCCCAGCCCGTCCTTGGGACCGTCGGGCGGCAGGCCGATGCCGTCGTCGTCCACGCGCAGCAGGAGATTGTCGCCATCGCGTCGCGTGGAAATATGCAGCGTGCCGCGCTCCGTCTTCTCCAGCAGCCCGTGGCGCAGCGCATTCTCCACCAGCGGCTGCAGGATCATGTTGGGCACCAGCGCTCGCAGCGTGTCGGCGGAAACATCGATGTGGGTGCTCAGACGATCCTGGAAGCGCACCTGCTGGATGCCGAGATAACAGGTGAGGAATTCCACTTCACGCGATAGCGGTACCTGTTGCGCGTGCCGCTCTTCCAGGGTGAGGCGAAGAAAATCACTCAGTCGCGCGATCATCTGCCGCGCCTGCACCGGGTTGGCCAATGCCAGCGCCGAAATGGCGTTGAGCGTGTTGAACAGGAAGTGCGGCTGCAGTTGCACGCGCAAGGTCTGCAGCTGCGATTGCACCAGCTGCGTTTCAAGCTGCGAGTTGCGCAGGCGTTCGTCGCGCAGCCGGCGCTGTGAATCGATGGCGCGCAACACCACCAGGATCACGCCGTAAGTAAGCCAGCTGAGATGGAAGTTATAGGCGAACTGCATGCGCGAGAACGCACTGAAGCTGATGTTCGGTCGCGAGAGGGGCGGCCCGCACAGCGTCCAGTAGATGGCCAGCACCAGCATCACCTGCAGCGCCGCGAGCAGGATGCTGGCGGGCAGGTGCACTGCCCAGAAGCGACGCCAGCCACCGTGGCCGCCGATGCTGCCCAGCCACGCCACGACGGGCGTGAGCAACATCCACAGATAGGCGTTGGTGAGGTTCCAGGTGAATGGGCGGGTCCAGGTGAACACCTCGCCCTCGCTGATCATGGAGATCACCGAGCTGGCCGTGTAGGACAGGCCCAGCAGGGTCCAGAAGACGAACACGAGCGCCCAGATCTTCCAGCGTGGCGCAGTCATCAGGTCGGACACCGGAACCTCGCAGGCACGAGCCGCTGCAGTGAACTCCCCCAGTCTGGACGCCCGTAATGTACGGCAACAGTGCCTGAAGACATCGTTAGTGCGGCCTCGCTCAACTTGCCATGCAGGCTGCAGCGGCCGCCACCAGGCGATCGCCCAGTCTGGCCAGCCAGGGAGCGAGCGAGACGCGCCAGATATGGTCCGCGTTGGCGCTCGACGTTTTCCCTGAAAGCGAGGCGGGCAGGGCGCGATCGCTGGAGAAATACAGCGTGCGATGGTCGCAGCCCAGCTGAGAGCCCATATTGTGCGTGCCGCCGTTCACCGCGTCGCCCAGGTCCTGCGGCGTGCTCCAGTTGTCGTCGGTGTGAAAGGCAATCGCCAGCCGATACGGCTGCGAGGGTTCGTGCTTGATGCTGAAGACCATGAACGAACGATCGGGGGCAATGGCGACATCGCGGATCTGCGCGTCCTTGTCGCCCACCGCCACCACATAAGATGCCTGGTACTGACCGTGCTCGTACGCCGCGCGCAGCGGACGCAGCACACCATCGGGTGCACAGCCGATGTAATAGACGCTGTTGTCCGCCGCGATGCTGGGCGCGAACGTGCTGGTGCAGGTATTGACGGCGTCGGGCAAGCGCACGGGTTCGCTCCAGCCGTCGCCTTTGCGATCGACGCGCCACAGGTTCATGCCCTGGCCGACCAGACGCTGGCCTTTGCGGATGGCGTCGAGGGCTTGCCCGTCCTTCGTGGCGGGCCGGTTGGAGGCGAACAACAAAAACGAACCGTCCGGCGCTATCGCCGGGTCACCGTCGCGCCATTGGCCGGAAAAGGAAGCGACCGCTGGCGTCGACCAGTGTCCGTCGACGCGGTGCGACGCCATCACCGTGGCGCCATGGTCGGTTCCGCGCATGAAATAGACCGTGTTGCCGTCCGGTGTGAAGGCCGGTGAGGCGTCATCGGAGGCATGCAGGTCGCCGCCGGGAACAAACACAGTCGGCGCGGCCGCCGATGGCTCGATCGATGAAGATGGCAGCAACGGCCAGATCGCCAACAGCACGACGCATATCATCTGTTGCCACATGGTGCGAACTCCCGGGCCAACCGGAGCCCTTCAGCACGCACAAACTAGAGCGATCACGGCATGGCGTCGCCGCATTTGTGACGACCGGCGTGGTGGGAGCCACGAGCGGTCTCTCGCCATGGACTACCGGTGGGATGCGCTACCAGTCGATGCGCTGTCTGTCGCGAAAGAAGCCGCCGTTGACGGCCGGGCGCGAGGGCAGCATGGCGGCCCAGACGATCCCCGCGGCGCCATCGGCGACGGGGCGTCCACCGTGGCCGCCCATATCGGTGGCGACCCAGCCGGGGCATACGGCGTTCACCAGGATGCCGCTGCCGGCGAGTTCCGCGGCGAGCATGCGCGTGTGGCTGTTGAGCGCGGCCTTGGACACGCGATAGGCGGGACAACTCGCGCCGTCGCTGTCGTTGGCGCCGCAGCCGCTGGAGACGTTCACGATGCGCCCGTAGCCATGCCGCTGCATCAGCGGAAGCATGGCCTCGGTCAATTGCCAGGCGCCGATCAGGTTGGTTTCCAACGCCTGCCGGACCAGGCTGAGGTCGACCGACGATGCCTGATTGTCCACATCGAAATACGCGCCGGCGTTGTTGATCAGGATATCCAGCCGGCCATATTCGCCCTCGATGCGCGCGGCCAGTTCGCGCACGCACTCCAGCGAGGTGACATCCAGCGGCACGGATACCACCGTGCCGCCTTCGCGCCGCAATTGTCGTGCTGCCTTTTCGCCAGCCAGTGGACGGCGTGCACCCAGCAACACGGTGACGCCTTCGGCGGCGAGCTGGCGCGAGATCTCAAAACCCAGCCCGCGATTGGCGCCGCTGATCAGCGCCACGCGCTGTGACGGCTCCGGGTCGGCCGTCGCCGCGCGACGTCGTGAAGGCCTCCCCGGAAACGCCACCGCGTTCATGGCGTCGCGGCCAGCTGGTCGCAACGCTCGCTGGCGCAGGCCTGCCAGCCACCGCCAAGCGCCTTGTACACCGACACGGCGCGCAGATTGATGGCGGCCTGCGCATCGGCCAGCGAGTCCTCCGCTTCCAGCTGAGTGCGCTCGGCATCGAGCAACAGCAGGAAGTCGGCAGCACCTTCGTTGTAGCGGATGCGCGCGAGGTCGGCCGCGTGGCGGCTATTGGTCACCTGATCCTGCAGCTTGAGCACGCGCTCGCGCTGCAGGTTGTAACCGACGATGGCGTTGTCCACATCTTCCACCGCCTGCAGCACGGTGCGCTGATAGCTCGCCAGCGCGGCATCGGAACGCGCCTCGCTGGCCTTCACGTTGGAACGCACGCGCTGCACATTGAGGCCCGACCAGGTGATGCTCGGCGCGATCGACCAGGCGCGTGATTGCGCCCCGCCGAAGTCGTTGCTGCGGCCAGCAAGAAAGCCGAGGAAACCGCCCAGCTGGATATGCGGGTAGTAATCCGCCTTGGCCACGCCGATGCGCGCATTGGCGGCGGCCAGTTCGCGCTCGGCGATGCGGATGTCCGGACGGCGTTGCAGCACGTCACCCGCGTTGCCGATATCCAGTGCCACGTCGATCGGCTTGAAGCCCTTCGGCGAGACATCGATATCCAGCTCGCCCGGACGCTCGCCCAGCAGCACGGCAAGACGCGAGGTGTCGTTCTGGGCCAGGGTCTGCAGGGTGGGCAGCTGCGCTTCGACGAAGTTCAGTCGCGCGGTGGCGCTCGCCACATCCTGCTCCGAACCCGTGCCGATATCGGAACGGGCATGGATCAGGCGCAGCGATTCGCGCTGGTTCTCGATGTCGCGATTGGCCACGTCGATGCGCAGTTGCACGCCACGCAGATCGAAGTAGTAGCGCGCGACTTCCGCGAACAACGTCACCTGCGCATCCTGCAACGATGCTTCGCTTGCGCCGGCGTCGGCACGCGCGGCTTCCACCGAGCGACGCACGCCACCGAACAAGTCGATCTCCCAGCTGGCATCGAAGCCGGCCTGGTAGCTGGTGATGGTGGTGCGCTGGTCGGTGAAACCCGGCTGCTGTTCGCGGGCTCGCGAATAGTTGGCGACGGTTTCCACGTCGGGAATCTGCTGCGACTTCGCCACGCCGAGCAAGGCGCGCGATTCACGCAGGCGCGCATAGGCGATCTTCAGGTCGGGGCTGTTCGCCGCCGCGCGCTGGATCAGTGCTTCCAGCGTGGGGTCGTTGAACTGCTTCCACCATTGGGCCTGGAAGGTCTGGGTGGATTCCTGCGCATTGACGCCTTGCAGGGCCACCGGCTTTTCCTGGGGCGCATGGTAGTCGGGGCCAACACTCACGCAGCCGGACAGCATGATGGCGGCGGCGATGGCGGTGACTTTCTTGGCGGTGTTGCGGCGCGATACGGGTTCGCAGGCGCAGTCATCGACCAGTGCGAAATCCATGTGGCCGACGCCCGACTCTAGCGTGTCGCTCCGCTGGCCCCTCTCCCGCGTGGGGAGAGGGAGCAGTGAGGCTTTGAGGTTCTTGAAGAAGGACATATCAACGCTCCTCGATAAGGTTGCCGGACTGCGCAAGGCGCGCGGCCTTGCGAGCGCGGCGGCGTTCGCTGTTGCGTTCGCCCCAGCCGCGCACCAGCACATAGAACAGCGGCGTAAAGATCAGGCCGAAGAAGGTGACGCCAAGCATGCCGGCGAATACCGCCACGCCCATCGCATGACGCATCTCCGCACCCGCACCGTGCGAGGTCACCAGCGGCACCACGCCCATGATGAAAGCGAACGAGGTCATCAGGATCGGGCGCAGTCGCAGGCGAGCTGCCTCCAACACCGCCTGCGTGCGGTCCATGCCTTCGAGGATCTGCGCTTCGCGGGCAAACTCCACGATCAGGATCGCGTTCTTGCACGCCAGGCCCACCAGCACGATCAAGCCGATCTGGGTGAAGATGTTGTTGTCGCCACCGGTCATCCACACACCGGAGATCGCAGACAGCAGCACCATCGGCACGATCAGGATCACCGCCAGCGGCAGCAACAGGCTTTCGTACAGCGAGGCCAGCACCAGGAACACCAGCAGCACGCACAAGGGGAACACGAGTACGGCGGTATTGCCGGCGAGGATCTGCTGATAAGTCAGCTCGGTCCACTCGAACGTCATGCCGTTGGGCAGGTTGTCCTTGGCCAGCTTTTCAATCGCCGCCTGGGCCTGACCGCTGCTGAAGCCCGGCGCCGGACCACCGTTGATCTCGGCCGTCGGATAACCGTTGTAGTGCTGCACGCGATCCGGGCCCACGGTCTGATTCACCGTAAGGAACGAACCCAGCGGGATCATCTCGCCAGTCGAACTGCGCGTCTTCAGGCCCAGGATGTCCTGCGGCTCGTGACGGAAGCCCGGCTCGGCGGACACGTTCACTTGATAGGTGCGACCGAAGCGGTTGAAGTCGTTGACGTAGAGCGAGCCGAGGTAAGCCTGCATGGTCTGGTACACATCAGCCAGATCCACGCCTTCGGCCTTGGCCTTCTCGCGGTCCACGTCCGCGTCGATCTGCGGCACGCTCACTTGATAGCTTGAGAACAGGCCTGCCAGCGTCGGCACCTTGGTGCTTGCCTGGATCAGGTTCTGCGTCTGCTTGTACAACTCCTCAAAGCCCGCATCGGAACGATCTTCCACCTGCAGGCGGAAACCACCGATCGTGCCCAGGCCGTTCACCGGCGGCGGCGGGAAGATCGCGATGTAAGCGTCCTGGATGCCCGCATACTTCTGCTGCAGGGCAGCGGTGATCGCACCGGCCGACAGCGATGCATCGCGACGTTCCTCGAACGGCTTGAGCGTCACGAACACGATGCCGGAGTTGGTGCTGTTGGTGAAACCGTTGATCGACAGGCCCGGGAACGCCACGGCGCTTTCCACGCCCGGTTGCTTGAGCGCGATGTCGCTCATGCGACGGATCACGTCTTCCGAACGGTCGAGCGAGGCGGCATCCGGCAACTGCGCGAACGACACCAGGTACTGCTTGTCCTGCGGCGGCACGAAACCCGTCGGCACGTGGGCGAAGCCAAACAGGCCGAGCAACACCAGGCCACCGTAGATGATCAGCGCAATCGAACCCGAACGCAGGATGCGCTTGACGCCACCCACGTAACGGTTCGCACTGCTGATGAACAAGCGGTTGAACGGACGGAACAGCCAGCCGAAGGCGCGATCGATCAGCAGGCTCAGCTTGTCCTTCGGCGCATCGCGATCCTTCAGCAGCAAGGCAGCAAGCGCCGGGCTGAGGGTGAGCGAATTGAAGGCGGAGATGACGGTCGAAATCGCAATGGTCAGCGCGAACTGGCGATAGAACTGACCGGTCAGGCCACTGATGAAGGCTGCCGGCACGAACACCGCGCACAGCACCAGCGCCGTGGCCACGATGGGTCCGGTTACTTCGTTCATCGCCTTGCGCGTCGCTTCCTTTGGCGACAGGCCGTGCTCGATATGTCGTTCGACGTTCTCCACCACCACGATGGCGTCATCCACCACGATGCCGATCGCCAGCACCAGGCCGAACAGCGACAGCGCGTTGAGCGAGAAGCCCGCCATCAACATCACCGCAAACGTACCAATCAACGACACCGGCACGGCGACCAGCGGGATGATCGAAGCACGCCACGTCTGCAGGAACAGGATTACCACCAGCACGACGAGCGCGATAGCTTCGAACAGCGTATGCACCACCGCTTCGATCGAACCACGCACGAACACGGTCGGGTCGTAGACGATCTGGTAATCCACGCCCTGCGGGAAATCCTTCTTCAGATCCGCCATCAGGCCGCGGACTTCATCGGAGATCTGGATGGCGTTGGAACCCGGGCGCTGGAAGATCGGCAACGCCACGGCCGGCTGGTTGTTGAGCAGGCTGCGCAGCGCGTAGTTGTTTGAACCCAGCTCCACGCGGGCCACGTCGCGCAGATGCGTGAACGAGCCATCGGCATCTTTGCGCACGATGATGTTGAGGAAGTCTTCCTCGGTGATCAGTCGGCCCTGCGTGTTGATGTTGAGCTGGAAGGCAGAGTTGGTCGGGCCCGGCGGTGCATTCAGCGCGCCAGCGGCCACGGTGATGTTCTGCTCCTGGATCGCATGCACCACGTCGCCCGTGGTGAGCTGGCGCGAGGCCAGTCGCTGCGGGTCGAGCCACACACGCATGCTGTATTCGCCGGCACCGAAGATCTGCACGTCGCCGACGCCATCGAGGCGGGCGAGCTGATCCTTGATGTGCAGGCGCGCATAGTTCGACAGATACAGCATGTCGTAGCGCTGATCGGGCGAGATCAGATGCACCACCATGGTCAGGTCGGGCGAGCTCTTCTGCGTGGTCACGCCAAGACGCTGCACTTCCTCAGGCAGACGCGGCTGCGCCTGCGCGACGCGGTTCTGCACCTGCACCTGGGCGTTGTCCAGGTCCGTGCCCAGCGCAAAGGTGACGGTCAGCGTCATCGCGCCGTCGCTGGTGGACTGCGAGCTGGTGTACAGCATGCCTTCCACGCCATTGATCTGTTCTTCCAGCGGCGTGGCGACGGTTTCGGCGATCACCTTGGGGTTGGCGCCGGGATAGGAAGCACGCACCACCACGGTAGGCGGTACGACTTCGGGGTATTCGCTGATCGGCAGCTTGAACAGCGAAATGCTGCCCGCGATGAGGATCAGCACGGAGAGGACGCCGGCCAGAATCGGCCTGTCCACGAAGAATTGTGCGATTTTCATTGCATTCGTCCTGGTTGCTCGCTGGCACCAATGCCCGCGCGAGGCGGGGACTTCCGGCGCTTTGCCTGCGTGATGCGAAGACAAAGCGTCCCTGGCCCTCGGCTCAAGAGAGCGAGGGCGTTCGTTTCTTGCTTACGGGTGTCCTGACCCGTCATCCCTGCTTGACCAGCCTTCGGCTGTTGAGAAGCGCCTCGCAGGAATGACGAGCTATAGAGCGTTACTTCTGTTGCGCCGCGTTCTTGCCAGAAGCGCTGCCGGCCATCGCAATCTGCTTGCTCGGATCCAGACTGCGCGTCTCCATGGCCACCTTGGTCGGGTTCACTTCCACGCCCGGACGCACATGCTGGATGCCCGAGACGATCACGGTGTCCTTGGCGTCCAGACCTTCGGTAACCACGCGCAGGCCGTCCAGTAGCGGGCCGGTGACGACGCGGCGGTATTCGACTTTGCGGTCCTTGTCGACCACGTACACGTACTTGTTGCCAAGGTCGGCGCCGACGGCGCGGTCATCGACCAGCGCACGCGGCTGGCGGCTGTCGCTGCGGAGCTGGATGCGGACGTAGAGGCCGGGCGTGTAGCCCGCGTCGGCATTGTCGAACACGGCGCGCAGGCGGATGGTGCCGCTGCCGGCGCGTAGCTGGTTGTCGACAAAGTCCACGCGGCCCGTGTGGGGAAACCCTTTTTCATCGGCGAGCGCCATCGAGATCTGCGGCGCGGCGCCATGTTCGCGACGCTGGCGATCGAATTTCAGATAGCTGTGCTCGTCGACGTCAAAGTACGCATAGATCGGATTGACGCTCACCACGCTGGTCAGCACGTCGTTGCTGGTCACCAGGTTGCCGGGCGTCACCAGGGCATTGCTGACGCGACCGTCGATCGGCGCGCGCACTTCGGTGAAGCTGAGGTTGAGCTTGGCGGCGTCCAGTGCAGCGGTGGTGGAGGCCACCTGGGCCTTGGCGCTCTGTGCCGTGGTCTGCTGGCGGTCGGCCTCTTCCTTGGAGATCGCATGCTGGTCGAGCAGGCGCTGGGCACGCTCGCCATTGGACTGGGCCAGCACCTGCTCAGCCTTGGCCTGGCCGAGGTTGGCGCTCAGGCGGTCCACTTCAGCCTGATAGGGACGCGGATCGATGCGGAAAAGAAGATCGCCTTTTCGCACGATCGCCCCTTCCCTGAAGTGCACCGAGTCCACATATCCGCTGACGCGGGGCCGCAGCTGGATGGTGTCGACCGCCTGCAGCCGGCCGGTGAATTCGTCGGCATCGTCCACCGGGCGGACCAGAACCTGGGACACGGTGACGGCGGGTGCGGGCGGCGGGCCGGCCTGGGCGTGGCTGTCGGCGCTATGGCCCAGCAGGGCCCAGCTGCCGCCCACCACGGCGAGGGCAAGAATGGCGAGGATCCATCGGTTTTTCATGTTGCGCTCCCGGAATGAACTCGTCGACGTGGGGGTACCCCGACGATCAGGAGCGGAAGATTAGGTGTACTATCTGGTTCAATAAATGGTTTTTGATGCAATGCAATAGTGACTCCCAGTCACGAATGGGGTGAAAATCCAGCCTATGGAAGACTTTGCCGCAATCTCTGCCTTTGTCCGCGTCGTCGAAGCCAAGAGCTTTGCCGCGGCCGCCGCCCAACTGGGCATGACCCCCTCCGGCGTCAGCCGTGCGGTGTCGCGACTGGAAGAACAGCTGGGTGCCCGGCTGTTGTTCCGGTCCACGCGTTCGCTGCGTTTGACCGACGATGGGGCCTCGTTCCATGCACGTTGCAAGGAGATCCTGGCCGATCTGACCGAGGCCACCGAGGCCCTGGGCTATGCCCAGCGCAAGCCGACCGGCAAGCTGCGCATCGGCGTGCCGGCCGCCGTGGGCCGCACCGTGATCATCCCCAGGCTGGCGGAATTCGAACAGCGCTATCCGGACATCCGTCTTGAGCTGTCGATGTGCGATTACCCCTACGACCTCAATGAGGAAGGCATCGATTGCGCTGTCCGGGTCGGGCCGCTGGAAGATTCCAGCCTGATCGCCCGCAAGATCGGCTATCTGCGCAATGTGATGATCGCCTCGCCGGACTACCTGGTGAAGCATGGCGCGCCGCAGAGCATCGAGGATCTGAAGGATCACCGCTGCATCAACTACATCCTGCCCAACGGCCGCCCGCGCCAGTGGCAGTTCGAGACGCCCAGCGGCCAGGTCGCCGTGGACATCGACGCGCACCTGCTGATCAACGATGCCGAGTCGGTGATCCAGGCGGTAGTCGCGGGGCTGGGCATCACCCAGGCGCCGCATGTCATCGCCGCCTGCATGCTCGACTTCGGCAAGCTCGAGCTGGTGATGACCGACACCACCTCCACCGGCAAACCCGTGTGGATCGTCTACCCGCAGAAGAAACACCTGTCCGCTCGCGTGCAGGCCTTTATCGAATGGGTGCGCGAGGTGTTCGAGCAGACCAGCGAGCCGGGCAAGCACAAGAAGCCGGTGATGGCGGCGGTGCCGGAGCGGCTCAGCGCCTGACCGCACAACGGCGGAAAAGCGCACGGCTGTGCGCTTTCAGAATTCTTCATACGCATTTCAGGCGCTTCATTCGGTGACCTGTTGGGCTGGGCTCTGTTTTCCCACGGAGCTCACCCATGTCCAATCGTTCTCACCGATGGCTGCTGGCGCTGATGCTGGCGGTGCCTTCTCTCGCCTGCGCCGACTATCAGCCGCCCGTCGCCCGCGGTGATGGCTGGGCAGTTGGCGATGCCCGCACTGCCCATTGGGACTTGGCGTCCCTGGCTGCGATGGAAGCGAAGCTCAACGACGGCAGCGTCAAGGGCATCACCAGCGTCGTCGTCGCCCAGCACGGCAAGCTGGTCTACGAGGGTTATTTCAACGGCAGCGATGCCGCGCGGCTCAACGACGTGCGTTCCGCCAGCAAGAGCGTGACGGCCCTGCTGGTTGGTGCAGCCATCGATCGCGGCCTGATCGCCAACGTGCAGGCGCGCGTGTACGACTTCTTCCCCGACAAGCAGCCGCTGCAGCATCCGGACACGCGCAAGTCGGCCATCACGCTCGAAGACCTGCTCACCATGAGTTCCTTGTGGGAGTGCAATGACGACAACGAGTTCTCAAGCGGCAACGAGGAGCGGATGTACGTCACCGAGGACTGGCTGCAGTTTGCGCTCGACCTGCCCATCAAGGGCTTTGCGCCGTGGATGCCGAAACCGAAGGACAGTCCGTACGGGCGCTCGTTCTCTTACTGCACGGCCGGCGCATTTACGGCCGGGGCGGTGGTGGAGCGCGCCGCGCATCGAGGCCTCGCCGCGTTCGCCGCGGACACGCTGGAAAAACCGCTGGGCATCACCGCGGTGCAGTGGAACCAGTCACCGCTAGGCATCGGCATGGGTGGCGGTGGCACGCGCTATCGCAGCCGCGACCTGGCCAAGCTCGGCGAACTGGCGCTCGACGGTGGACGCTGGGGCGGGCGCCAGGTGATCTCTGCAGCCTGGATCAAGCAGATGCTCACCCCCCATGCGCAGGCGCGCGAGGACGCCGACTACGGTTACCTGTGGTGGTGCTTCCGTTTCCCCGTGCACGGCACGGAGCAGGTGGCATGGGCCATGTCCGGCAACGGCGGCAACTATGTGTTGGTGATGCCGTCCCAGCAACTGGTCGCCGTGATCACCAGCACCGCTTATAACCAGCGCAACGCGCATCAGCAGTCGCAGCAGATCTTTCGCGACTATGTGTTGAAGGCGTTGCCCTAGCGCGACGCGCCTTTCAATTCGGGCGGACACCATGTCGCTGCCAGCACGCGCTGGCGCTGTTCGGCCACGCGGCGGTTGATCACGGCGATTGCCGCCGCGTAGCGCGGATCGGACGACAACGACTTGAGCAGCGGCGACAGCTGCAGATAAGCCGCATCGCTATAGCCCTGCCTCACGGCGGTCTGCACGGCATCGATGGCGGCATCGCGCTGGTCTTGCGCCTGCAGCAGCATCGCCAGTTCGAGCCATTCGCCGGGATACAGCGTATGGCGTGAAGCTTCGTCACGCACCGCATCGACGCGCGCGGCAAGCCAGCTGGCGCTGGGCGCGTCCTTGCCATAAAGCCCTTCAAGCGTACCCGGCAAACCCATTTGCGGGCGAAGTTGCCGGGCGTGCACGAAGGCGGCAAGCGCCGCATCGCGATCGTTGCGCAGCAGCGCGAGTTCACCCTGCAGCACGTACAGCTCCACATGCGGTGTGTTGCGCGTCAGCGCTTCGTCCAGTGCCTGCTGCGCCTCCACCAGGCGACCGTGCAGAAACAGGTGACGCGGCCAGGCGATGTTGGAAAACACATTGTCGGGATAAAGCTGGAAGCTGCGCGCGAGACGTGCTTCGGCAGCGTCGTCGAAACCAAGCAAGGCCATCTCACGGGCAATCTGCACTTCGCGGAAGCGCACGCGCGTAGCGTCGCCGCGCATGTCCAGGTTGGCATGGAGCGCCTCGTCGATGCGTCCGCGCTCCTGATAGAGGTAGGCGACGGAGGCGCGCGTGGCGTCATCACCCGCGTCCAGTGCCAGGGCCTTTTCGTAGGCCGCGATGGCGGCATCGATGTCGCCCAGGCAGTCGCGTGCATAGCCCAGTGCCGACCAGGCGGAAGCGCGGGAAGGTTCGCCAGCAACGGCGTCGTCGGCCAGCGTCTGCGCTTGCTGCGCCCACTGGTAGGGAAAATTGTAGAGGCAGACGCGCGCACTGTACGCGCGGCTCAGGCCGATCCGCGCATCGGCATTCTGGGGCGTCGAGGCGAGCGCTTGCTGATAGAGCGCGATGGCGCGTTCGTTGTTGTCGCGCTGGCCGATGCCGGCGTAATAGCTCGCGCGCTGCACCACCTCCTGCGTGGCGGAGGGTTTGTGGATGCGCTGGGGCATGAGCCACCAGGCGATGCCAGCCGCCGCGAGCAGGAGCACGCCAATGGCGAGCGCGATCCATCGCCGTGGCACGCGAGTCGCTGCCGGTGCATCTGTTTCCTCGACCACCGGCATATCGCACAACTGGTAGCCGCGCCCTCGCACGGAGCGGATGTAGCGCGGTGCGCGGCCGTCATCGCCCAGCGCCTGGCGCAGCAATTTCACGTGCTGCGTGACGGTTTCCTCGTTGACCACGGCGGGCGCCCAGACTTCGGCGATCAGCGTGTCGAAATCCACCACGTCCACGCCGTGCTGCAGCAGGCACGCGAGCAACTGAAACGAGAGTCCCTGGACATCGAGCGTCGCGCCATCGCGCGTCACGCGCTGGCGCATCGCGTCGATGGAAAGATCCAGCAGTCGGTAACGCGTGGCGCTCATGCGGTGAGGAGGTCAGTGTGCCGACATCATCCTCGCATGGTTTGCTCAGGCGCCTGCAGGGATCAACAACAGCAGGGCGATGCCCAGCACGATGCGATAGATCGCGAACGGCGTGAAACGATGGCTGCGGATATAGCCGAGCAGCCACTTCACTGCCACGAAGGCGACGATGGCCGAGACCACGAAACCAATGCCGAAGGCCGTCCAGTCTTCGTGGTGCGCCCCGCCATCCTTCAACACTTTCAACAGCTCGTAGCCGGTCGCGGCATACATGGTGGGAATGCCGACCAGGAAGGCGAACTCCGTCGCCGCCGCCCGATTGCTGGTACCAAACAGCATCGCCGTGAAGATCGTGGCCGCCGAGCGCGAAGTGCCCGGGAAGATGCCCGCGATCATCTGCGCGATGCCGACCAGGATGGCCACGCGCCACGTCACCTGCGTGCGATCGGGCTGGCGGGCAGCGAGACGTTCCGCTGCAATCATCCAGATGCCGCCAATCACCAGCGCCCACGCCACCGGCGTCACCGCTTCGGGCAGCTTGAAGCCGAGCTTCACCGCGATAAAGCCGAGCACCGCCGTGATCATGAAGGCCACGAACAGCTTGGCCAGGTAATCGCGGTTGGCCGGGTCACGCCACTGCGTGAACAACTGCCAGATGCGGCTCCAATAGATGAAGGTCACCGCCAGGATCGCACCCGCCTGAATGCCCACGTTGAACAAGTCCGAGCGCTGGCCCAGGCCGAATTTTTCGGCGATCAGCAGGTGACCCGTGCTGGAAATGGGCAGAAACTCGGTGATGCCTTCGATGATGCCAAGCAGGATGACGTTGATGATGTCGCTCACACAGACTCCGGCAGTGAGGTCAGCACCGGTTCCATACCGGCGCAAAGCGGCATAGCTTAAGGGACTGGCGTGGCGTTTTTGGGGCACGTTGCATCCGATGTGGCTGATTTCGCCGCACGGCAAATCCCACAAAAGCAGGAACGCCCGACCCGCCGTCATTGCACCAATATGGTGCTTTGTGATGTTTCATCATCGTGCAATCAAGCGGCGTCATCATCGATTTGCAGTAATTAAACCATTGATATAAAAAGATCATTCCCCTTGGCACGCGGCTTGCTCAGACGCCTGTCGATTACTCACCTTTTCGCCCGTCGAGGTTGTCCATGTCGTCCCCCGTCCAGAAAGTGCTCGATCTGATCCAGGAACACGAGGTCGAATTCGTCGACTTCCGCTTCGCCGACATGCTCGGCAAGCACCACCACGTGACGTTCCCGGCCCATGCCATCGACGAGGGCACGTTCGAAGACGGCAAGATGTTCGACGGTTCGTCGATCGCCGGTTGGAAGGGCATCAACGAATCGGACATGGTGCTGATGCCCGATCCGGACACCGCCTACCTCGACCCGTTCAGCGCCCACACGCAGATGGTTCTGCACTGCGACGTGCTCGAGCCGTCCACCATGCAGGCCTATGGCCGCGATCCGCGTTCCATCGCCAAGCGCGGCGAGGCGTTCCTCAAGTCGACCGGCATCGCCGACACGGCGTTCTTTGGTCCGGAGCCGGAATTCTTCATCTTTGATTCCGTGCGCTGGCAGAACGACATGGGCCGCGTGTTCTACGAAATCGGCTCCGAAGAAGCCGCGTGGAGCTCGCGCTACAAGTACGAAGACAACAACACCGGCCACCGTCCGGGCGTGAAGGGCGGCTACTTCCCGGTCAGCCCGGTCGACTCGCTGGGCGACCTGCGCGCCGACATGTGCAAGGTGCTCGAGTCGCTGGGCCAGGTGGTTGAAGTGCATCACCACGAAGTGGCCAATGCCGGCCAGTGCGAGATCGGCGTGAAGTTCAACACGCTGGTGAAGAAGGCCGACGAACTGATGACGATGAAGTACGTCATCAAGAACGTCGCCCACCAGAACGGCAAGACCGTCACCTTCATGCCCAAGCCGATCGTCGGCGACAACGGCAGCGGCATGCATGTGCACCAGTCGCTGGCGAAGGATGGCAACAACATGTTCGCGGGCGACCTGTACGGCGGCCTGTCGCAGACGGCGCTGTGGTACATCGGCGGCATCTTCAAGCACGCCAAGGCCATCAACGCGTTCGCCAACTCCACCACCAACAGCTACAAGCGCCTGGTGCCGGGCTTCGAAGCGCCGGTGATGCTGGCCTACTCGGCTCGCAATCGTTCGGCCAGCTGCCGCATTCCGTACGTGTCCAGCCCGAAGGGCCGCCGCATCGAAGTGCGCTTCCCCGATCCGATGAACTCCGGCTACCTGGTGTTCACCGCGCTGATGATGGCCGGCCTGGACGGCATCATCAACAAGATCGACCCGGGCGCACCGGCCGACAAGGATCTGTACGACCTGCCGCCGGAAGAAGAGAAGAACATCCCGCAGGTCTGCGCCAGCCTCGACGAAGCGCTCAACGCGCTCGACAAGGACCGCGACTTCCTCAAGGCCGGCGGCGTGTTCACCGACGACTTCATCGATGCGTACATCGCGCTGAAGATGCAGGAAGTGACCCGTTACCGCGCCAGCACGCATCCGCTGGAGTTCCAGATGTATTACGCGCTCTGATCGCAAGTTTCCGCGATCACTGAGAGACGAGGGGTGCTTAGGCGCCCCTCGTTTTTTCTGTGGCTAGAATGCGTGCAGGGACACAAGGGGAACACGCATGCATCGCGCGCTGAAGGGATTGCTGTGGGCGGTCGCTGGACTGGTCGTCGCCGTGGTGGCGGTGTTTGCATGGGGGCGGCTGCGTCCGCCGACGCCGGAGCAAAAAGAGGCGCTGGCCGCGCTGCAGGCGGATAGCAAGCCGACGCAGGGTCGCAATGCATATCCATGGCTTTGGTTCGTGGACTTCGATGTGCCGGCCGACCAGCTCGACGCGGCTTTCGCCAAGGATCGCCAGCGCGTGCTCGCGTGGGAGTCGCATTTCAAGCCTGGAACCGGCAGCACCGACCCCCTACCCGATCCCAAGTCCGATTTCCCCTCGATTCCCAGGATATCCAAAGCCGATCGCGACGTGCTGTGCAAATCGCGCGAAGCCGATTGCCTGGGCAAGGTGCGGGCGCATCGCGATGCCGTCAGCGAGGTGCTGGCCCGCCATCAGCAACGGCTTGTGCGTGACGAAGCGCTTAGCGGTTTTGACTACGTCTGGACGGACAAGCCCATCAGTCCTGTGACATCGACACCGTCCTTCGGCGCGTCCATGGGGCTATGGCAAACCGCGATCGCAGCAAGCTTCCTCGACGGACACCAGGCGCAAGCGATGGATGCGGCCTGCACGCAGGTGGCCACGATGCGTCGCCTGCATGCGCACAGCGATACCCTGATCAGCAGCATGATCTTCGCCGCTCGTTTGCGCGGCGCCATACAACTGTTTGCGCAATTGCTGGCGGCATCGCCGATCGATGAACCCATGCCTGAGTCGTGTGCCGCGGCATTCGCGCCAGTCACCGACGCGGATGTCGATCTGTGCCCCAGCATCCGGTCGGAATTTTCGCTGCTGGCGTCGCCGGACCTCTTTGGAAAACAGGAACACTGGTACGACAACCTCAGCTTGGACGTGAAAGGCACGCAGCGCCTGTTGGCGCCACGCTACAGCGCCGTATGCGATGCCACCCTGCCGCAAAAGCTGCTGGCAGACGAACACCTTGCCATGCCGGGCGCGAGCCCACGTTTCGACATCTTCGACCTGGTGGCCAATAGCGGAGGCACGATGCTGTCTCGCATGCCGGGCCCTGAGTTTGATCTTTACCTTGCACGCCAACAGGACGTGGCGGCCAGTCTTCGCATGGGCGCTCTGATGCTTTGGTTGCGAGAGACCCGGGATCGCCACGAAACCTTGCAGCAACGCATGGCCGCGCGTCCGGCGTGGATGCATTTTGCCGATGATCGCCACGTGGCCGTCACGGCCGACGGCAAAGCGCTCGCCATGGGGCTGCGGGACAACCGGGCGGACGACCCATGGCTTACAACGTGGCCGCTCGCGCCCGGACTTTGAGCGCGACAAGCTACGTCAAGGTGATCTGACTGCCGCTAAACCTCAAACACCGGTTGCGTTCTGATCATCCGGAAGTACAAAGGTGAACCCGCGGTGCTCCAGGTCGGTAAGGATCTTGTCGAGGGCTTCGGCGGTGCCGGCACGCTCGTGCATGAGAAAGATCGACATATCGCCGGGACTCTGCGTGCTCAATTCGTAGATCTTATTCGGGTCGTGGTACATGTAGTCCTTGGAATTGACGTTCCAGAACACCGACTTCATGCCGGCCGCCTGGACAGCCTGGTCAGCGTAGGCTGACGAATGACCAAAGGGCGGCCGAAAATATTTCGGCCGATGCCCGGTGATGTCGGCGATGCGCGAACTGCATGCATCGACCTGATGCCAGGCATCCGCGTAGGACAAGCTGGGGACGTGCAGATGGTCGAGGCTATGGTTGCCGATCACGTTCCCGCTGCGCTCCATCTCTCCCAGCACGGGCAGCGTGCGCTCGTTGATGTTTTTGCAGACCAGGAAAAATATCGCGTGCGCGTGGTGGCGGTTCAAGACTTCGAGAAACTTCTCGTCGAGTCCGCCACCGGCCGGGCCATCGTCGAACGTCAGCATGGCGTACGAGCGATGTTGAACGCGATCGGTGAATTTGTACCAGGGCGAGTAAGCCGACGGGGCGATGCCGTGCTGGCCTGGATCAATCCTGAAATGCTCGGGTCGGGGCGTGAGCCAAGCGGTCGTCAAAAGGATGATGTCCAGCGCCACCACCGTGATGGCGATGGGTTTGGCCAGGCGAAATACGGCATGGATGGCCCGCACCCAAGGCAGTGCTGCGCACTTGGAAGGTAGCGATTTGACACGGTCGGCGAGCCAGCGCACCACTTCGAGCGTGCGAAGATCAGTGTCCAGGAAAAGAACAAGCTTTTGCATTGTGCGATCTATCTGGCAGTTCGACTGAGAACTGCCAGAGCACAGAGCGTGCCAACCTGTTCGCACCAGGTCTGGACCAGTAAATGCAACGGCAGCAGTGACGATGTTTCGCCTGCAAAGCGCGGTGCTGGACGAAAGGCCAGGAAAGGGGGCGACGTAATGAGCGCATGCCAGCGAGAGAGCGGGTCACTTTTTGCCCTAAACGGTCTTCGGGCCTTGGCGCCGGCATTCGTCAGGTTCGCGTTTGGTCGCTCCTGCTGCGTTCCCCGCATGTCTGCATGGTGCAGCGTCAACGACCAACGTCGAAGTCGACTACGGAAAGCGGCGCAGGAAATCCGTTGCCGGCCGCGGGCGACGTGGCCGCCGTCCATGCTCGGCCTTGTGCGAACTCCTCGATGGAGGCATAGGCGCCAAGGACACGGAATGATGTCAGCACGTATGGCAAACCTTCGGCGGCAAGCGGCGCATTGGCATCGCTCACATGGAAATGCAGATGCGGACCGGTGGACTCGCCGGTGAAGCCCAGTTGCCCGATGACGTCCCCACGGCGCACGCGTTGCCCGGCTTTCACACGGATGCTGCCGGGCTTGAGATGTTCGTAGAACGCGTAGCGTCCATCACCCAGATCCAGCGCCACGTAGTTGCCGGCGGCATCCTCCAGCGACACCTTGTGCGCGGCGCCGTCGGCCAGCGTGGGTGGCTCGGACACGCCTTCACCGGTCGATGCCACGGTCGCATCGGTCACGGCGAGCACATCGGCGCCATAGCCAAACCACTGCTTGGGCGACTCACCCTTGCCCTGCGCATAACCGCCGTGCGGCCCGACGCGGATCCAGTCGATGGCGAAGCGGCCCGGCACTTTCACGCTGCCGTCGGTGGCGTAAAGCACACGGCGATGGCCTCGCTCCCAGCGCGCATCGTAGATCGCCACCCATGGGCCGCCACGCAATGGCGGACCCAGTTGCCGTGGTGCGTTACTGACTGACGCGACGTCGCCGCCTTCGGTGGTGAGGTTCTGATGGGCCTGATCGACGTAAACCACACGGTGTCGCAGATGCACGGCGGCGGTGTCGGCCAGCGGAACGGAAAGATATGCCACCGCCGACATGCCCGGCGCCACACGCAGGCGCTCGTCGCCTTTTGCCCGGTCGGCCCTGCCGATGGCTGCATGGAGTTCGCTGCCAGTCAGTTCGGCACGGAGGTGTTGCTGGTCGTCGAGGACGTCGATGCGCTGGATGGTCAACGTCTCCTGCGCCTCGTTGGTGAGATGCAGTTCGTATACCAGCGAGACCTTGCCGGCGACCGCCACCGGCTGCGGCATCCATGGCACGCGTAGGTCGAATGACTGATGCAGCGGTGCACGTTGCGCGATGACGGCGGGTGCCGCGAGCAACATGAGCATAGCGAGCAGGCACTCGCGCCAGAAACGCATAGCCGTCATCCGTGGTGGATAGCAGCGCGAGCTTTGATCCGTACAGAGTGGGGCGCCAATGCCAGAGGTCACTGCGCCCGCTGCAGCGAGGTAAAGCAGCGTGTGACGCCACCACGAGGGGATGGCGGCGTCACACGCTTGTTGGTGGTCAGTGCAGTTCCACCACCACCAGACCCTGCGGCGGGATATCGATGCTCAGGCGGCCGTTCTGCAGGGTGGCCTGTTCCGGAGCGGCGAGTTTGCCCGCCTCACGTAGCTGAGTGATCTCATCGCGGCTCGGGGTTGCCGGGCGGCCCATTTTGTCGAACGCGGCCACCGCGTTTCCGTGATCCTGGTCCAGGCGCCACACCGTGGCCTGCCTGGCGCTGCCCAGATGCTTCAGGTCCACATCAAAGTGCTTGGCTGCACCAGTCGGCACGCCCGGCGTGTAGTCGGCGGTGTCGCCCAGCGGCTTGGTGTAGTTCCACAGCGCCAGCACCACGGTGCCGTCGGCGCGGCGCGTGGCCAGCGCGCTGTCGGTCTTCAGCGGCAGCTGGGTATCGCCCAGCTTGTGCAGCATGGCGAACGCGTTGAACGCCGGCTTCTCGATGCGGTCGGCGGCGATCAGGCCGAAGCCGCCGTAGAACGGGGTCTTCACCACGCCCTGTTCGTCAAACACGTCCGAGAACGACCAGTAGCTCATCAGCTCCACCTTGCCCGCGCATTCGCGAATGGTGTTGGCCATCCACGGGCCCATGTAGACCGTGTCGGTGACGTTGGGCAGGTTGGCGTACGAGGCGTTGTATTCGCTGTAGATCAGCGGCAGCTTCGGGAACGGCGAGGCGACGATTTCCTGGTGCGACTTGTCCACCGCACGGCACACCATGTCGCGACGCGGAATGTTTTCCTTGGTCTTGAACACGTTGTCGGCGGTGTCATCGCCGTACACATGTGTGCTGACGAAATCGATCGGCGCGCCGCTCTGCTTCACATGCTTGAGGAAGTCCGGCAGCCATGCGGCCTGTGCGGTGGCAGGGCCGCCCACACGCAAGCGCTTGTCGACCGACTTCACCACGCGGGCCGAACGGTCATACAGGTCGTAATAGGTGGATTGTTCGGGCTTGCCGCCCCAGAACGCGAGGTTCGGCTCGTTCCACACCTCGAAGTACCAGCTGGAGACTTCCTCGATGCCGTAGCGCGCGATCTCGTGCTGCAGGAAGGCGCGCACCAGCGCGTCCCACTCGGCCGGATCCTTCGGCGGCATCACGTTGGGGTGATACCAGAAGTCGTGATGGCTGGCCGGATCGGTGCTCATTTCCGGCGGCATGAAGCCCAGCTCCACGAACGGCTTCACGCCGCGCGCGAGCAGGCCGTCATAGACCTGGTCCACGTAGCTGAAATTGAATTGCAGCTTGCCCTGCGGATCGCGATAGGCCACGCCCATGTCGCGGTCGAAGATGCCGTGGAAGCGGATATAGCTGAAGCCGGTGGCGCCCTTCACCGCTTCCAGATCCTTGCGGTAGTCATCGCGCAGCGCGAGCACGGCGCGGCCGGAGCCGAACATGTTTTCCCAGAAGTGGGGCAGCGGCGTGCCCTTGGCCGTCGCGTCGACCTGCAGTTGCACGGCGTCGCTACCGGCGGGCGCCGCATGCACTGAGCCAAGCAGGGCGAGGCAGGCCGCGGCGCAAGTGCGCAGGGCAAGGCGGCGGAGCGGCGACGGGGTAGTCATGACGAGTCCTTCGATCAACGGGGAGTGGGTTGGCCGGCCGTGATCGGGCGGCTACGATGTAAACGTTTACGGCGATGGTGACGGAGTTTCTTACAGACCGGGTCACCTGATCAATAAGGGAAGTTCACAGAATCCGGCGCCGCTGCGCTGCAGCATGAGCATGCATCCGATGTCAGACCCTATATCAAAGGCTTTTGCCCCTCTGCGGCGAGTCATGCTTTGCTGCATGGCATGGCTGGTCGCCACCGCCGCTTCCGCTGCACCGGCGGCCCCGCAGACCTGGGCCAACCCCATCGACATCGACTACCGCTACAACTTCGAGCAGATGAACGAGGGTATTTCCTATCGCACCGGCGCCGACCCGGCGATGGTGCGCTACGGCGACGCCTACTACCTGTTCATGACGCTCGCCGACGGCTACTGGCACTCCACCGATCTGCTGCACTGGGATTTCGTGAAGCCCGATCACTGGCCGTTCGACAGCGAGGTGGCGCCGGCGACCCTGGTCGCCGATGGCCGCCTGTTCCTCATGCAGTCCGCCACTGAACCGCGACCGCTGCTCGTATCCACCGACCCCGCGCATGGCCATTGGACCTTCTGGACCCGGCTGCTGCCGCCTGTGCCAGGCGCAGTCTCCAGCGTGGGCGAAGCGACCATGAAACCGGACGAGCTGCCGCCTGGTCCCTGGGATCCGGCGCTGTTCCAGGACCGCGACGGCAAGGTCTATCTGTACTGGGATTCGTCCAACGTCCACCCGCTCTACGGCGCCCGGCTCGACCTCCGATTTGCCGACATCGACCAGGGCGAGGGCAAGCGGCTTGCCTTCGTCACCCGACCGCAGCCGCTGCTTCAACTGGACCCGGCCCAGCACGGCTGGGAACGGTTCGGCCAGGACCACACCGACGAAACGACCAAGCCGTTTCTCGAGGGCGCCTGGATGAATCGACACGGTGACCGCTACTACCTGCAATACGCAGCGCCGGGTACCGAGTTCAATGTCTACGGCACGGGCGTGGTGGTGAGCGATGCGCCGCTCGGCCCGTTCCGTTATGCGCCTTACAACCCCGTCGGCGAGAAGCCCGGCGGTTTCGTCACCGGCGTGGGCCACGGCTCAACCTTCGAGGATGCCCACGGCAATGTGTGGAATAGCGGCACGTCGTGGATAGGGTCCAACTGGACCTTCGAGCGACGCATCGGCCTGTACCCGGCCGGTTTTCATACAGACGGCCAAATGTGGATCGATACGCGCTTCGGTGATTTTCCGCATCGCATGCCTGACCATGCCCTGCAGGACGGCGAAGACACCTTCACCGGATGGATGCTGCTGTCCTATCGCAAGAAGGCCACTGCATCGTCGTCCCAGCCCGGGCATCCTGCCTCGGCAGCGACGGATGAGAATCCACGCACGTTCTGGCTTGCCGCGAGCAACACGGCGGGCCAGACGCTGACGGTGGATCTGGGTGGCGAGCGCACGGTACGCGCCGTGCAGGTGAATATTGCCGACTACCAATCAGGTCGCTACGGCGATGCGCCCGACATCGTCACGCAGTTCGTGCTGGAGGGATCGCGCGACGGCACGCATTGGAGCACGCTGGCCGATCTCTCCCATGAAACGCGCGATCGCGCCAACGCGTATATCGAACTCGATCAGGCGGCTCTTGTTCGCTATGTTCGCTATAACCACCGACATGTCGGCGCACACACGCTGGCCATTGCCGATCTACGCGTATTCGGCAACGCCACTGGCGCGCTGCCCGCGGCACCCACGCTGCTATCGGCCAGGCGCTCGAGCGACACGCGCGATGCCCAGATCGTCTGGGCGCCCGTGCCTGGCGCCGTGGGCTACAACGTCCGCTGGGGGCTGGCGGCCGATCGCCTGCATTCGACCTATCAGCGCTTCGCCGACCAGCCCACCCGACTTGTGCTGCATTCGTTGAACAAGGGCGTGAACTACGTGGTGGCGGTGGAAGCGTTCGATGAGCACGGTGTATCCGTGCTGTCGCGCGTACAGAACCTGCCTGCGGGCGATTGATCAGCCCGCCAGCGTCTGGCGCAACTGCTGCAGCGCCGGCAACAGCGTGTCGGGTTCGCGCAACGACTTGCGTGCGGCGCCGATGGCCTGACGCAGCCGGCCCGGGGTTTCGCCTCGCGCAATCACCTCGATGGCCGGTGCGCGGCAGGCCAGCAGCGTATCCACCCAATCGGCAGGCTGGATGCCATGAAAGCCTTGGGTGAATCGCCGCGCGGCGCGAAATGGTGCGGCCATGTCGGCCAGTTCATCCAGCGCCTTGGCCACGCGTGCGGGGCTGCGTTCGGGCGTCGCCGGATCGGTGGCCTCGGCCATCGCCGCAAGCGCGTCCGCCAGTCGGCGGCGCAATACATCGGTAGAACGCACCGGCAACACAAGCCACGCCGAAGCCAGGCCGATCACGGCGCCGATGACGATCTCCTCAAGTCGCTGCCACAACAGCATGCCCGGCGGCTGGGGCTCGAAGCCCTGCAGCAGCGCCAATGCCAGCGTGACGAACAACGCCCACCACGCATAACCGAGCGGACGCAGCCATACACCGAAGAACAACGCCGCCAGGATCCACACGCCGGTGGTGCCCGGGTTCGCCTGTGCATGAAAGCTCAGCGACATCGCGAGCACGGTGCCTGCGGCCGCGCCCAGGACGCGCAGGCCGCTCTTGTAAGCCACATCCAGCCGCCCGCGATTGCCGCTATGAACGATGAACGCCGTGAGTACGATCCAAGCCCAGCGTTCGGCAAAGCACAGGTAGCCGACCACAAACGAAAGCGTCAGGGCCACTGCCATCTGGATGGCCATACGCGTGCTGGCGGTGGGACGCAGCCCGCGTTCCTGCGTCGGCGTCGCGTGCGCATGCGACGGTGCCGTGATCGGCGGCAGCAGGCCCAACCGACGCCCCAGCAGATGGAACAGCGTGACCCAGAAGAGCGCCAACAAGGCCACCACGATCGGCACCAGCAGGACAGGGAGCGCGCCGCTATGGGCAGCGTGCACATGGGGCACGGTCAGCAAGGTGACAAACGGCAGGGCGATCAAGTGCCCCGCGCGGCGTGCCATCGGGCCGAAGTTGCGCAACCAGATCGACAGGAACATGCCGGCGACAAAGGTCAGCGCACCCACCCATGGCGTCTGCCGCAGCAGCATGCCCACGCCGATCGCCACCAGGCCCACCAGCGGCAGGACCACTGCTGCTTCCAGCCGACCGCGCAGGTCGCGATCCAGATGACTGCGCGACAACGACAGGCTCAACACCACCGCGAGCACGGCCGGCCCGCTGCCGGGTGCGATACCCAGTGTGCACAGTAACGTGGCCAATACGGCAAACATGGTCACCACCGCTTCCACCAGCGGTTGGATCAACACCGACGCACGCGTGCGGGCGATGCGGATCCAGGTGGGAAGGGCGTTGGTCACGTGCGCGTTCCTACGGTTGCGGTACGGTCAAACCGAACTTGCTGGCATGTCGTTCGATTTGCGGATCAAGCGCGCGCGCGGCAACCAGGTCGGCGTTGCCTGCATCCGGTTGACCACTGCGGACTTTCGCCAGGCCAAGTCCGTAGCGCGACCACGCGGAACCCGGGCCCAATGCAACGGCTTGCTCATAAGCCTTGATGGACTCGGGATAATGTCCCAGGCGCAGTTGGACCAGGCCCAGACTGTCGAGATAAGCCGGATCGGCGCCGTCGCGCTTGATGGCTTTGCGGCAATCCTTCAAGGCATCGTCCAGCACCTGATTGCTGAGCGCGCGCGCCCAACAGCGCTCGTTGAGTACGGAGCCCAGCATGGCGTCGTTGTCATGCAGACGGATCCAATCGTCGAGCAAGGGCAAGGCCGCGGCGGGCTGGTCGAGCCTGATGTACAAGGCGGCAATGGAACGTGCCCGGGCAGATCCAGCCGGCGCCAGCGCGCCAGCCGCCGCTGCATCAGTGGCAGCTCCAGCCAGGTCGTTGTTGGCGTAGCGATGTTCGGCGCGCATCTGCAAGGCATCGAGATTTTTTGGATCCAGGCTCAGCGCCTTGTCCAGGTCAGCGAGCGCTGCCCCAGGCTGCTTGTCCGCCATATGGGCTCGCGCACGGGCGGTGTAGTAAGCCGATTGATCGGGCGCCATGCGGATTGCTTGATCCAGCTCGGCCACGGCAGCCTTCGCTTCGCCGCGGGACAGGTGCGCCTGGCCCAGCAGCGCATGGTCGCTGGCGCTCTGGGATGCCGTGCCATTGTCTTGGGTCATCGTGCCAGCGGGTTTGGTTTCGTCGTCCGCCGCGGTTGCGAAGCTGAAGACGCGCCCACCGTTATAGGTGAAATAGGCCTTCTTCTTGCTGTTGGCAATGAACATGTGATGGGCGAGCAGGAAATCCACGCCCAGCAGCATCTCCGTCTGGTCGCCAAAATTCCCGTCGAGCACCATCATCTGGCTGTGCTGGATCGTTTCGGACCCCACCGAAAACGTATCGATGTTCGCGGTCCATGTCCTGACCGGTTTGGCGCCGATGCCGAAGGTGCTGGTGCCGGCCTGGAGGCCCAGGGCTTTCACATCGATGCCCGCGCGCTTGGCCGCATCGCGACTCAGCACGGTGGCTGCGGCGCCTGAATCGAGCACCGCCCGCACCTTTCTGCCATTGATGATGACCGTGACAAAAGTGCGCCGGTCGTACTCCCGGTCAGCTGGCTCCAGATCCACGACGTTGTAGTTGCCGTCCTTCACCCAGTACGCGAGCGAGCTCTTCTCGCAGTGCTCCGCCTTGAACAGCGTCACCTTGCCGTGGGCGAGATCGATCTCCAGATCGGCGAAATCGAGCAGGTTGGCGCCGAGCAATCCATCGCCTATGTCGGTCCCGCCCACGATGAAGTCCACGTTCTTGAGCGTGGTGCCAAGGATGCCGAACTCCTTGACGTGGGCCTGCTGGATACTCGTCTGGCCTCCTACGCCACCCATGCGATAGCCAAAAGGTGCGGGTTCCAGCTTGAGCCCCAGCGATGCGGCGTTGGCAGTCGACATGAAGTTGAAGAATGCCCCGGTGTCGAGCATGAAGCGCGTATCGGTGCCATTGATCTTCACCATGGTGGTGGCACGACTGCCGACCATGGCTACTGGCAGGCTGCCGTAGTCGCTCAAATGGCAGTCGTCAGCCCAGGCCTGGCCTGCGAGCAACATGCCGATCCCCATGCAGCACAACCGCAGCATCCCCATGCCTCTCCCCCGTTTGGCCGTGGCCGAAGCATAGAACGGCGACCAGCGGCGTTCAGCAGCGGCATGTCGAAACTCCCAACCTTCCAGGCTGGCAACCCGGAGGCATAGCCGCTACTCTTTCGTGCTGCAGCGCACCACTGCGCTGCCCCACGGCCCGAGTTGTCCCCATGTCCGCCTCTTCCCCCGCCCTGGCTCCGGGCGCGCCGCCTGTTCGCGTTCCCCACGTTGGACTGGTCATCCTTGCGCTTGCGGTCGGTGGCTTTGCCATCGGCACCACCGAATTCGCCACGATGAGCATGCTGCCGTTGTTCGCGCAGGGGCTGGGCATCGATGCGCCGACAGCGGGCCACGCGATCAGCGCCTATGCCTTGGGCGTGGTGGTCGGTGCGCCGGTGATCACCGTGCTGGGTGCGCGCATGCCGCGTCGCCGTCTGCTGGTGATGCTGATGGCAATGTTCACCGTGTTCAACGGTTTGACCGGACTCTCGCCCAGTTATCACTGGATGCTGCTGTTCCGTTTTCTCAGCGGCCTGCCGCACGGCGCTTACTTTGGCGTGGGCGCGCTGGTGGCCAGCTCGCTGGTGCCTGCCAATCGACGCACGCGCGCCGTGGGGCAGATGTTTCTGGGCCTCACCTGCGCCACCGTGGTGGGCGTGCCGCTGGCCAGCTGGCTTGGCGAGGCCGTGGGATGGCGCTGGAGTTTTGCGCTGGTAGCCCTGTTGGGCGTGGCGACCATGAGCGCCGTGTTGGCCTTCGCACCGAACACGCCGGCCGACGCCAACGCCAGCCCGTTGCGTGAACTGGGCGCGCTCAGGCGCTCGCAGGTGTGGCTGACGCTGGGCATCGGTGCGATCGGTTTTGGCGGCATGTTTGCCGTGTACACCTATCTGGCCGACATCCTGCTGCACGTGACCCATATGCCGCTCGAAAGCGTGCCCTGGGTGATGGGCGTATTCGGCATCGGCATGACGCTGGGCAATATGATCGTGCCGGCCTTTGCCGATCGCGCGTTGATGCGCACCGCCGGCGGCCTGCTGCTGTGGAGTGCGCTGATCCTCGCCTGTTTCCCGTTCGCCGCGGGCCATGTGTGGGCGCTCGGTGCCACGGTTTTCCTGATCGGCATCGGCGGTGCGCTTGGCACGGTGCTGCAGACCCGGTTGATGGACGTGGCCGGCGACGCCCAAGGCCTCGCCGCATCGCTCAATCATTCCGCCTTCAATGCCGCCAATGCGCTCGGCCCCTTCCTGGGCGGGCTGGCCATCGCACACGGCTATGGCTGGACCTCGCCTGGCTGGGTCGGCAGCGGACTGGCGCTGGGCGGCTTGTTGCTGTGGTCCGTTTCCGTGGCGATGGATCGTCGTGGCGATGCGGTCGTTGCGGCCCAATCCTGCTGACGGAGCACATGCGCCGCGTTGCGCGCAGGCGCTGGCCAACTGCTTGCCCGAAAAATTCCATCAGCGCAGCAGCAGCCGGGCCGATGCGTCAGTCAGGATCGCGAAGGTGGGAAATCCCCATGGATTTCTCTCGACCGCACAACACTGGCCGAGCGCCAACAGGGAGGAGCGCAATGAAGTGGTGGATGATCGCCGCGTGTTTGCTGGCTGCGAGCGCAAGCGCCAATGCCGAACCGTCGGTATGGCAGCCGTCAGCGGGACATACGCAAATACCGATCTGGCCGGGCGCTGCGCCTGACCTGCAACCGGTGCCAGGGCCCGAGAAGGAAACGAAAGGTGCGGTGACCAACGTGACCCGTCCGACAATGACGGTGTACGCCCCCAAAGGCGTCAACACCGGCGTAGCGGTCGTGGTGATTCCGGGCGGTGGCTTCCAGATTCTGGCCATCCAACTCGAAGGTACCGACGTCTGCGACTGGCTCACCTCGCAAGGCATCACCTGCGTGTTGCTGAAGTATCGCGTGCCCAGCATTCCCTACGTCTGGCAGACCGACAGCCGCCCGCACAACTTTCAATTGTCCGTGCCATCGCTGCAGGACACCCAGCGAACCTTGAGGCTGGTGCGCTCGCATGCCGCCCAATGGCAGATCGATCCGCACAAGATCGGCGTGCTCGGTTTTTCTGCAGGTGGGTATCTGGTCGCCGAGGCGAGCACCAACTTCAAGCGCCAGCTGTATAAGCCGGTTGATGATGCCGACAAGGAAAGCAGCCGCCCCGATTTTGCGGTGGCGATTTACCCGGGCCATCTAGCCACCGAGCACAACACCTTGAATCCCCGTGTGCCGGTCTCTCACGACACGCCGCCGACCTTCCTGGCGCAGGCGGAAGACGATCAGGTGGATGGCGTGGAGCAATCGCTCGTTTACTTCGCCGCGCTCAAGGACGCCGACGTGCCTGTTGAAATGCATATCTATGCGCACGGTGGGCATGCGTTCGGCATGCAGCATCCGGAGTTCCCGATCAACGAGTGGCCGAAACTCGTGCAGGTCTGGTTGCGGACGATCGGCGTAATCCCCCACTGAGCATGTCAGAACCCGGCGTCGCGATGGCGGCGCCGGGTTCCATTGTTTACCGCACGGGTGACGACGCATCAATCGCGCGAGCGGGCCACCACGCTGCCATCGGTGGGATCGACCAGGAGATTCACGTCGGTGCCCCGCTTGCTCTTGGCGTCGGCGCTCCACAGCCCTTCGGCGAACTTCACGTGCTTGACGTTCTGGAAGCCTGCCGTCGCCAGCTGTGCATTGACTTCGTTTTCGTTGAGCTTGGACGGCGCATCGGCCGGGTAGACCTTGCCATTGACGGGACCGACGGAGAGCTTGACCCACTTCTTGTCGCCGCCGCGGGCCTCGCTGCGCCACACGCCGTCCTTGAACTCCAGGCCCTTGACCTCCTTGTAGCCAGCGTTGGCGATGGAGGACTTGATCGCCTCTTCGGTCAACGCACCGGTCGGAGGCTGGTTGCTCCAGGTCGTGACGGTGGTGGTCTGGGTCGTCTGGGTGGTGGCACTGGTAGTGGACTGCGCCGCGGCGGGCATGGTCTGCGCGGACGCCATACTGGAAACAGCCAGTCCAATCACTAAGGGAAGCATGCGCTTGATCATGATGAACTCCTTTGCTGTTGGCGGCGCATCGTGCCGCCGGCGCGCGCATGTCCCAGTCAAAGGCTGCGTGAAACCGTCCGTGACACTTACCCGCGATTCAAGAAAAAAAAGGCCGCGCACGGCCCTGAGCGTCGTAGCGGAGCGCGGCGATGAACGCGTGCCAACAGAGCGTGGCGATGCGTTGAGAGGCTATGGATAAAAGACGCGACGGGCATCCCGCGAAGATGCTTCGCACGAGCTTGCTGGCTTTGCCAGCTGATCCATCCGCGCAGGCCGATGCGGCCATTCAATGCGCTCGGCCACAGTCAAGACGGCGCAGGTTCGCTATGCTGCGCGCATGGCATCGGGTTCATGCCGGGGTTTTGGCGCAATGAATCCGATCCTGTCGCCGTGATCGGCCAGGATCTTGTGTTGATGCGCAGACCCGGGAGTTTCGTGATCCAACTGAACTGCAGCGCGAGCGTAGGGTTTTGTGTGCGCCATGGATGAGCATCGATCCGAATCCAGGTGGGCCACGCTTGTCCCGGTCGGCTTGATTGCCCTGCTGACCCTGACCGCCCTTTATGCGCCGCGCTTGGAGCGTCCGGTGGTCGGCGCCCACATTGCACCTGCGACGCCGTCGCTGCTGCCCGCGGTCGAGCTATGGTTGAGCACGGCCGACCGTCGCCTGAAGCTGGCCCGACAACCCGACCTTGCGATGCGCGCCCGCGGCTCGGCGCCTGCCGATGTGGTGATCGACGTGCAGACCACCTACCAAAGCATGGTCGGCTTCGGCGCCGCGATGACCGACTCGTCGGCGTGGCTGCTGCAGAACGATCTCAGCGATACGCAGCGCAGTGCGCTGTTGCACGAGCTGTACGGTCCGCCGCCCAACCTCAACTTCAACATGATGCGCCTGACCATCGGCGCGTCGGATTTCTCGCTCAAGCCTTACACGCTGGACGATGTGCCGTTCGGGCAGACCGATCCGACATTGGAGCATTTCAATATCACGAGCAATTTGCGCGACGTGATTCCGAGCGTGCTCGAAGTGCTTTCCATCCATCCGGACTTGCAGATCGTGGCCACGCCATGGAGCGCACCGGCCTGGATGAAGACCAGCGAGAACCTGATTGGTGGCGAGTTGCTGGAGCAGTACGAGGAGACATACGCGGACTATCTGCTCAAGTACCTCGATACCTATAGCGGTTACGGCATCCCCATTTTCGCCCTGACCGTGCAGAACGAGCCCGGCTTCATACCGATCACTTATCCGGGCATGCAGATGCCGGCGGCCACGCGGGCACGCATCGTCGCGCAGTACCTGGGTCCCAAGCTGGCAAGCCGCAAATCCAACACGCGCATCCTGGAATGGGACCACAACTGGAATGCGCCCGAGCAGCCCCTGGCCGTCCTGGGCGACGCCGAGGCGGCACGCTACATCGACGGCGTTGCCTGGCATTGCTACGAAGGCAGCCCTTATGCGCAGGGCCGCGTGCATCGTGCCTTCCCCGACAAGGACGCCTATATCACCGAGTGTTCCGGTGGCGACTGGGCCTCCAGCGTCAAGGGCGAATTGCTGTGGTTCTCGCGCGACCTGTTGATTGCAGGCATCCGGCAGTGGGCGCGCGGCGTCATCTATTGGAACCTGGTTCTCGATGAGAAACATGGCCCGCACTTTGGCGGCTGCGACGCCTGCAAGGGCGTGGTGACGATCGACTCGGCCACGGGTGAGGTGAGCCGCAACGATGAATACTACGCGTTGGCGCACTTCAGTCGATTCGTGCTGCCCGGTGCGCTGCGGATCAACTCCACCGCTACCGAGAAGGGTCTGGACAACGTGGCCTTCCTCAATCCCAGCGATGGCTCGATCGTACTGGTGATGGTGAACAGCAGCGTGGACCCACGCAACGTCTCCGTGGCGGAAGGCCAGACCCGTTTCGACTACACCATGCCGCCGCAAAGCGTGGCGACCCTGGTGTGGAATCCGAACCAGGCGAACGCATGGCTGCGACGTGCGCTCGAGTGGCTGCAACGATCCCGTTGACCAACGTCAAGTGAACCGCCCACGTGGCATGACGACGAACAGTTGCCACATCACCCTTACGTAACAACCACACGTGCATGCTGCATGGGCGCCAGGATAGAAAGTCTCCTCCTTGGCAGGCGTCTCAGCCTCGCGGTCCTCTCCCTAACGCCATCTGAGTATTTCTCCGATCTGTATCGGAGTTGCGGCTACGTCCGCTCTGGATCCGCATTTCGGATCTTCACTAAAGGCAAATACTCATGTCCACCAACGATTCCAACGTGTCTCGCGTTAGCAGCAAGAACCTCGTCGAAACAGCGGCTGCCAACGGCAGCTTCCATACCCTTGGCAAGGCGCTTGAAGCGGCAGAACTCACCAACGTGTTGAAGGGCACCGGCCCGTACACGGTCTTTGCGCCGACGGATGAGGCATTCGAGAAGCTGCCCAAGGATGTGCTGTCCAATTGGCTCAAGCCGGAAAACAAGGCCGAATTGATCTCGGTGCTGAAGTATCACGTGCTGCCGGGCCGCGCTTCGGCCGCGGACGTCGAGAAGCTCACCACACCGAAGATGATGCAGGGTCAGACCGCGACGGTCACCAAGGATGGCGACAAGCTCCGCATTGGCGCAGCCACCATCACCAAGGCAGACATCACCTCGAGCAATGGCATCATCCACGCGATTGATACCGTGAACGTGCCCACCAAGCACTAACCAGTACGGGTTGTGGTGGGGCAGCGCCCCGCCACAACACCTGTCGACCCATCGACAGGGATTCGCGTCCACCGGGGCGCAGCGTCAAAACTCAAGGTGACTATCATGGCTGGCCATTTTCGCTTTACCTCCCGACCCACTCGGCTAGCTAAGCTCATCCAGTCCGTCGGTGATCTGTTCGATCACGTGTTTGGTGAACCCTACAGGCAGCTCTCACCGGTGCTGTCGCAGCGGCAGCAGCTTGCCGCAGCGATGGAAGCGGCGCGCCGGCTCAAACGCGGCGCCGGACGATGATCCTCGGCGCCGTCACGCGATTCGGATATTTCTTCCGACCTTTTCGACGAGGCGCGTATCGACACGCGCCATCGATCGAAGAGCTGCATGTGATGCGCAAGAGCTGGTTGTCGCGAGTCACCGACTTGCGCCGCCGTTGGGTACGCGCCGCCGTGGAAGCGGTCTCGCGCTAGCCCATGGGGCCCTGCCGGAGCACGGATTGGCGTGCTCCCCTTTTAAGTCAGCGGCATCTCAGCCCTGAACAGCGCCACCTTTCCAACCTGCCATACAGTGACCTTGGCGAAATATTCGCTGAGTGCCGACTGCAAACTTGCCAGCGTGTCGTGGCGGTTTCCAAAGATGCCCTTGCGGTTGTAAAGCCCCATGAGGCGGCGCCCCAGCCAGTTGTGGTTGGCCTCATCGCCGAGGATGGTCGCGCCATACAGCTCGCCGCCCGGGGTCAGGTGAGTACCAAGCGTGGAAAACACCTTGCGCGCCTTGTCGGTCATCGTGCCCGGCAGGCAATGCAGGAGATAGAACAGGGAAATCGAATCGAACGTCCTGTCGCCGAGCGCACCGCTGGGCTGCAATACGTCATCGCGCACCAGCGTTGGCTGCAAGTTCGCGATGCGCGACGCTGCAGCCTTCAAGCTGTTGTCATTGAGATCCAGCAAGGTGACTTTCTGCCCGGGCTTGTCCGCGCTATGCGCCAGGTAGTAGCCCGAACCGACGCCCACATCGAGATGGTTGGAGCTCAGGTGTTGCTGGAAAAAAGGCAACAGCACGGCGTCCGTTGGACACTTCCACGCATAGTTGTTCGAGAAGCCCAGGACCCAGCGGTCATAAATCTTCAATACGCGATCTGAGTAGACGGCTGCGCCGTGCTCGGAATCGAGGGGGGCGGAAGGTTTGCTCATAGGTAACAGTGCTTCAGGCGGGGATGGGGAAAGGTGCGAAAGCGTCGATAGGGTACACGGCGACAGCATCGTGTTTTCAGCGCTGAGTCTCATGCACCTGCTGGCGACGTTCTTGCCATCACGTCGATCCATCCATCAGGACGCTTGGGCGTGCGCACGTGGCACGCATGTCAGATCTTGCGATGCAAGGGTTGAGAAGTCCGGTGGCGGAAAACTGATACCAAAGCTTGATAGACCCCTTTGCAAAGCCGGGGCAATCTTCGCGGACAGAGAACCGAACCATCGATCCATCGAGCGTGGTCGCCTGAAGCGGGAGGCATTCCATCGGGCGAGATGACAGGTCCTGGTCGCATCTAACGAGGGGTTACGGCATGAAGATACTGATGGTACTCACCTCACACGACATACTCGGAAACACGGGAAGGAAGACCGGCTTCTGGCTCGAAGAATTTGCGGCGCCGTATTACGTTTTTACCGATGCCGGCGTATCGGTGACGGTCGTATCACCCAAGGGCGGGCAGCCACCCATCGATCCCAAGAGCGATGACCCGAGCAATCAGACTCCTGCGCAGACCCGTTTCAAGGAAGACAAGGTGGCACAGAAGGTCTTGTCCAACACCGCACGCCTCGACTCCGTGTCTTCGAAGGACTTCGACACCGTGTTCTATCCGGGTGGCCACGGTCCCATGTGGGATCTCGCCGAAGATCCGGTCTCGATCAAGTTGATCGAATCGTTTTACGACAGCGGCAAACCCATTGCCTTTGTATGCCACGCTCCCGGCGTGTTGAGGCACGTCAAACACAAGGGCGAGCCACTGGTGAAGGGCAAGCACGTCACTGGCTTCACCAACGGCGAAGAAGAAGAAGTCCAGCTCACCCACGTCGTTCCCTTCCTGGTCGAAGACGAGCTGTTGAAGCTCGGCGCCACTTTCGAGAAGAAGGCCAACTGGGAAGTGTTCGCCGTCACCGACGGTCGCCTCGTCACCGGTCAGAACCCTGCCTCTTCGACGGCCGGCGCGAAGGCACTCATGGCCCTGTTCAAATAGGTTGGCGAGGAGTGGAGCCGACCGCGACGAGCATCGGGCGCTGACAGAAGCGCGCCTGGGCGACCGGCTTCGACAACCCCATAGATCGGCCCCCGCCCCATGCGGCGTTGCACCAAGCCGGCGCATTGTCCATGATGGTGCAATGAACGATACAGCAGCGCGAGGGTGGGCGGAGCCGTTGGCGACCGGGATGGCGCTGGCGGACGAGCGGCTGCGCCTGTTGTGGGTGAATCCGGCCTTGGCGGAATTGCTCGATATCGGTCCGCGCAGTGCCGTGGGGCAGTCGCTGGTGGTGTTGTTGCATCGACCGGAGTGGATGGCGCTGGCCGAGCGCGCCCTGCAGGAGCCATCGCCGCACCAATTGCGTGGCATCGACATACCGTCGGCGCGCGGCGAGATGGCGCGGGTCGATGTGTCGATGCAGCGGCTTGCCAGTGGCGAGCTGTTGCTCGAAGTGCATGCGCTGGCGCCGCCGGCTCCCTCGGGCACGCCGCTTTCGGCTACGTTGCGCGGGTTCGCCCATGAGGTGAAGAATCCCCTGGCCGGTTTGCGCGGTGCGGCGCAGTTGCTGCAGCGGCGCGTCGAGGACGACCAGCTGCGCAGCCTTGCCGGCCTGGTGATTGCCGAAGCCGATCGGCTGGCCGCCCTGGCCAATCGCCTGTTGCACCATGACGGCGCCGCAGCGCAATTGGGTGACGTCAACATCCACGTGCAACTGGAGCGACTCGGCGACCTGCTGATGGCCGAACCCGCGCCACCGACCGTACGCCACGACTACGACCCGAGCCTGCCTGACATCTACGGCGACGCCGACCGTCTGCTGCAGCTGCTGCTCAACCTGGCGCGCAACGCCGTCGAAGCAGGCGCGAAAACCCTGGTGTTCCGCACCCGTGCCGAACCATCGGTACGGCTGGGCGAACGCATGGCGCGCATGGCGCTGCGCGTGGACGTGGTCGATGACGGCCCGGGCGTACCCGAACATCTGCGCGATACCTTGTTCGAACCGCTGGTATCCGGTCGCGCCGATGGCAGTGGACTGGGACTGGCGCTGGCGCGGGAGATTGCGCGCGAGCACGGTGGCGAGCTGCGCCATGTGGATCGCGCAGGCGAAACCACGTTCTCCCTTTATCTGCCCATGGGGCACGCGCATGACTGAATCAGCCCACGAGATCTGGATTGCCGACGATGATCGCGGCGTGCGCTTCGTGCTCGCCGAAGCGCTGCGCGACGCCGGCCTCGACGTGCGCGAGTTCGGCGACGCCGAGGCGGTACGCGACGCACTGCGCTCCTCGTCGCCCGCCTTGTTGCTCACTGACGTACGCATGCCGGGCGAGGGTGGACTTGCCCTCATCGCCGCGCTGAAGGCACAAGGCCTGGGCCCGGTGATCGTGATGAGCGCTTTTACCGATGTGGCGACCACGGCGGCGGCTTATCGCGCCGGCGCGGTGGACTATCTCGCCAAGCCGTTCGATCTCGATCAGGCGGTGGCCGCCGTGCAGCGCGCGCTGGCCGATCTGCCGACTGCGACGACGACGCCTGAAGCGGCCCCTGCGCCAACCCACGCCTTGCTGGGCGATAGCCCGGCCATGCGCGAAGTGTTTCGCCTGATCGGTCGCGTGGCGGCAAGCGATCTCAACGTGCTGATCACCGGCGAAACCGGTACCGGCAAGGAGCTGGTGGCGCGTGCCCTGCATGACGAAAGCGCGCGCCGCGGCAAACCCTTCGTGGCGCTCAACACGGCGGCGATTCCCAGCGAACTGCTGGAAAGCGAATTGTTCGGCCACGAGGCGGGTGCCTTCACCGGGGCCACGCGCCGCCATGCCGGACGCTTCGAACAGGCCGAAGGCGGCACGCTGTTTCTCGATGAGATCGGCGATATGCCGCTGGCCTTGCAGACGCGCCTGCTGCGCGTGCTGGCGGGCGGCGAGTTCTATCGCGTGGGCGGTCGTGAACTGATCCGCGGCAATGTGCGCATCATCGCCGCCACCCACCAGGACCTGGATGCGCGCGTCGCCGCCGGCCAGTTCCGTGCCGATCTCAAGCATCGCCTCGATGTGGTGCGCATCGAACTGCCGCCGCTGCGCCAGCGACGCTCGGATATCCCGCTGCTGGCACGGCACTTCCTTGCCAGTGCCGCGCAGGAACTGCATCTCGCGCCCAAGCGGTTTTCCAAGGCGGCACTCAAGGTCGTGGGGCAGCGCGACTTCTCGGGCAATGTGCGCGAGCTGGAAAACCTGTGCCGTCGACTGGCGGTGATTGCGCCGGGCAACGAGATTCTTCCCGCGGACCTGGGCGCGGGTGCCGCGAACAGTCCGGCTGGCGGCTGGACCGACGCCTTGCGCGAATGGGTGACGCAGGCCCTGGCCGATGGCGAGCTCGACATCCACACACGTGCCCGGGCAGCGCTCGACCAGACCCTGCTGCAAGTCGCGCTCGAAGCGCACGAAGGCCATCGCCAGCATGCGGCCGCCGCGCTGGGCGTTGGCCGCAACACCTTGACCCGCAAGCTCGGCGCGTCACGAACGCGCGGGCCTGCCAAGCCTTGAGAGATCCCGCATGAGCATCGAGATACGCATCGCCCACCGCGACGATATTGCGCATATTGCGCAATGGAACACCGCCATGGCGTGGGAAACCGAGCAGAAGTCACTGGCGCCCGAGGTGATCGAGCGTGGCGTGACGGCGGTGTTCGACGAACCGCGACGCGGCTTCTATCTGGTGGCCGAACGTGCGGGCGAGCCGGTGGGATGCCTGCTGGTGACCTACGAATGGAGCGACTGGCGTGCGGGAGACTTCTGGTGGATCCAGAGCGTCTACGTGGTGGAGTCGGCGCGTCGGGAAGGCGTGTTTCGCAGCCTGTACGACGATGCGAAGCAGCGCGCGGGTCAGGCTGGAGCCGTTGGCTTGCGTTTGTATGTGGAGACGGAGAATGAGCGGGCGCAGCGCACGTATGCTGGGCTCGGCATGGAGCGGTGTCATTACTTCATGTACGAAGCGGAATTCTGAGGCGTTGGTCGCGCACAGGGTGCGCTCCTACAAGGGGCGCGGTATGGCTCAGGCGGGCAGCAGCTGCTGACTGAACTGTTCGGGCGGTATCGCGGTGCCGAACAGGAAGCCCTGCAGCAGTGAGCAGCCGGCGCGGCGAAGGTGTTCCGCTTGCGCCGCAGTCTCCACGCCTTCGGCCACCACGCTCATGTCCAGGCCGCGAGCCATGGTGATGATGGCGTCGGTGATGGCAGCGTTGTCCGCATCGGTGGCGATATCGCGCACGAAGGTGCGGTCGATCTTCAGCGCGTCGATCGGGAAATACTTCAGGTAGGACAGGCTGCAATAGCCGGTGCCGAAATCGTCCAGCGCGAGGCTGACGCCCAGGTCCTTGATGCCTTGCATCAGCGCCCGGCTCTGGTCGCCCGCGGACATCACCATGCGCTCGGTGAGTTCCAGCTCGATCAGCGATGGCGGCAGCTGCGCTTCTTCCAGCGCACTCTTGAGCGTGGCATGGAAACCCGGGTGCTGGAACTGCGGCGCAGCCACGTTCACCGCCACCACGATGGGCCTGCCGGCGCGATACCACGCACCGGCCTGTCGACAAGCCTGGCGGATGACCCACTCGCCGATGGGTACGATCAGGCCGCTTTCTTCGGCCACCGGAATGAACTGGTCCGGCATGTAGACGTCGCGGCCTTCCACCTGCCAGCGCAAAAGCGCTTCGGCGCCGACGATGACGCCGGTGCGCGCATCGACCTTGGGCTGGTAGTGCAGATGCAGGTCGCCACGTTTGAGCGCCTTGCGCAGATCCTGCTCGATGCGCAGGCGCGCCGCCGGCAGTTCGCTCATCTGCGAGGTGAAGAAGCGGTAGTCGTTGCGACCCTTCATCTTCACTTCGTACATGGCGATGTCGGCGTTGCGCAGCATCGCTTCGGCATCGAGGGCATCGTCGGGATAAACGCTGATGCCCACGCTATAGGTGATGTTGAACTCGCCCATCTTGCTGGCCGGCGAGGCCTGCCACAGCCGCATCAGTTTCTCGCACAGCTGGCTGGCACCCGAACGCCCGTCAACGTGCGAAAGCAGCACCACGAATTCGTCGCCGCCGATGCGGCTGACGGTGTCTTCGTTGCGCAGGTGATGGCGAAGGTGTGCCGCAAACTCACGCAGCAGATCGTCGCCGGCGCTGTGGCCCAACGCGTCGTTGATCAGCTTGAAGTGATCGATGTCGATGTGCAGCAGCGCGGCTTCGTCGTGACGGCGCACCGCGGCGGCCAGCACCTGCTCCAGGCGCGACTGCAGCAGGCTGCGGTTGGGCAGGCCGGTGAGCGTGTCGTGCTGCGCCAGGTGCGCCATCTTCAGCGCCAGCGCGCGCGTCTCGCTCACGTCGTGGAACACCAGCACGCCGCCGATGACGCTGCCGGCATGGTCGTGGATCGATGCGGCGGAATCTTCGATCGGCGTTTCGAAACCGTTGCGATGCAGCAGCACCGCATTGCCTTTCAGTTCCACGATGGCATCGCGCGTGATGGCATCGAGCAGCGGGCTGTGCAACGGTTCGCGCGTGCGGCTGTCGATCAGGCGGAACACCTCGCTCATCGGCTTGCCGACCGCTTCGGCCTGGCTCCATCCGGTCATCGCCTCGGCGATCGGGTTGAGCGAGGTCACGCAATGCCGCAGATCCGTGGTGATCACCGCGTCCCCGATCGAGCGCAAGGTCACTTCGGCCAGCTCGCGTTCGCGGAACAGGGCTTCCTCATAAGACTTGCGCTGGCTGATGTCGAGGATTTGCGCGACGGCGTGATACGGCTCGCCATTGATTGCACGCACCAGCGAAACGCTGAGCAGCACGTACACCACATGACCATCGCGGTGGATGTAGCGCTTCTCCAATTGATACGTCTCGCGCCGGCCCTCCCGTAGTGAGCGCGACAGCTCGCGCGAGGCGGGCAGGTCGTCGACGTGGGTGAGATCGGGCAGGGCGCGCGTCAGCAGTTCCTGTTCGCTATAGCCCAGCATGTCGCACAGTGCTGCGTTGACGCGGAGCATCTGGCCTTCGGTGGTGACCAGCGCCATGCCGATCGGCGCATGCTGGAACGCGCCGAAGAAACGCTGCTCGCTTTCGCGCAGCTGCAATTCCAGCGCATGGCGCGCGGTGATGTCGGTAAACACGGTGAACACGCCGCGCACCTGGCCGTCGTCATCCACGTCCGGCTGGAAATTGCCGTGCACATAGCAGCGCGCGGCGCCGGCAAACAGTTCGCCTTCGTAGACGGCGGGCTCGCCGGCCAGGGCTTGCTCAAGGCAGGCGCCGGCGCGTTCCAGATTCCACATGCCGATGACTTCGTCGACCGTGCGACCCATCATGCGTGCGGGGTCGATGCCCAGCCAGGTGCGATGGGTGGCGTTGACGAAGCGAAAACGCCGGTCGCGATCCACATAGGTGATCAAGGCGGGCGCGCCGTCCAGCACGTGGGCGGGCCAATGCGCCTCGCCTCCTGCTGGGACGAACTCGTGATCGGTTTCGCGCATCTTCGGTTCGGCCCGCTGGCGCACCCCCCGCGCCTTGTCAGCGCATCATGCGCCAACTGAAGCCGGCTGTGCAGGGTCCTTGCTCAACTCCAACGAGCAAGCATTCAGTGCAAGGCCTGGGCGGGCGCACCAAGCTGGCCATCGGCATCGAGCAGGATGCAGCCCAGCGCATGTAAATCGGCAGGCACACCATGGCGTTGCGCCAGCTCGGTCACCAGCGGACCCAGGGCCTTGGGATGCAGCGGATAGCCATGCGCGAGCACGCGGGCACGGCCGCCGTCGCCACGCTGCGCAAGCGTCACCGCCACCACGCCCAGGCCAGGTGCTTCGTGCGCATACAGCGCCGGCGCGTCGTAACCGGCATCAGCGTTGCCGAAGGTTTCGAGCAAGTAGCCCGAGCCGGGCTCGCCATCAGCAAACACCAGCGGCACGTGATGCGCATCGAGCAGTGCGGCGTATTGGCGCAGTTCGAATACCGCACCGGCGACATCGTGGGCGCGCTGATGGAGATCGTTCGGTTGACTGCGCAACCAGTCGGCAGGCGATTGCACTTCGACCTTGCCCTGGTGATAGCGCAGTGCCAGGCCACGCGCGCTGAGCGTGCTCTCATCGCGATAGGGCGTGAGCAGGGCGGCCTCGAGCAGGCTCCATAGCGGCGCGAGGTTGACGTGTTCGTATTGCACGCAGGTGAGCGCGAGCAGGTCGTTGCGGCTCAGGTAGCGCGCGTGTTCCAGCCGCACGCCAAACGTGCGCATCAGCCAGTCCGCCGTACGGGCGCCGGCTTCGCCGCGGCCCACCAGCTCCACTTCGAGCTTTTCCGAGAGGCTCTCGGCCAGCGCTTCGGGCGCCAGCAGCGAGATCGGCAGCAGGCGCATCGGGCCATCGGCAAAGGCGGCTTCGGGTTCCAGCGGCTGGGCAGGCATGTGGCCCTCGTGGGTGCCGAAGGCCACCACGTTCTCCAGATGGCCGCGCGGCACGCGCCGGGCCAGCTCGTCCAGCGTGGTCCACACCGGGAAACCCGGGCGCAGCAGTTCCACCGCGTCGAACAGGGCCCCGGCCAGGGCGAGGCGGGCCTCGTCCACCTGGGGCACCAGCGTGTGCAGGTCGGCGGCGACCAGCGCGGCCAGTTCGGCGGCCTCATCGCGGCTCAGCGTACGGTGCGAGGGCGTGTCACCGGCGGAAAGCTCCAACGCGAGGACCACGGGGAGGGCGACGAGTGTTTGTGCTTCCACGGTTGACGAACCCGAACAGCAAAGAACTGGATTCTAGCATTTGAGGCATTTTGGACTTTCTTGGCATGCCGGGGCGGGTTAGCCTTGACGACTCGGCTCTTCGGACTGCTCCAGCCATGGAAAACACGCTCAAGCGCGTCGGTGTGATCGGCGGTGTACGTATCCCGTTCTGCCGCAACAACACCGCCTACGCCGATGTCGGCAACTTCGGCATGTCGGTGAAAGTGCTTGGGTCCCTGGTGGAACGCTACGGCCTGCACGGCGTGGAGCTGGGCGAAGTGGCCATGGGCGCGGTGATCAAGCACGCCTCCGAGTGGAACCTGGCGCGCGAAGCGGTGCTGTCCTCGGGACTGGCGCCCACCACGCCGGGTATCACCACCGCCCGCGCCTGCGGCACCTCGCTGGACAACGCCATCATCATTGCCAACAAGATCGCCACCGGGCAGATCGAAGCGGGCATTGCGGGCGGCTCGGATACCACCAGCGACGTACCCATCGTGCTGGGCGAGCGCCTGCGCAAGCGTCTGCTGGCGGTCAACCGTGCCAAGACCTGGCAGGAGAAGCTGCGCACCGCCACGCAGGGTTTTTCGCTGAAGGAACTCAAGCCGGCGTTCCCCGGCGTGGCCGAGCCGCGCACCGGCATGTCGATGGGCGACCACTGCGAGAAGATGGCCAAGGAGTGGCATATCGCGCGTCAGGCGCAGGATCAACTCGCGCTGGACAGCCACCGCAAGCTCGCCGCGGCTTATGACGCCGGCTTCTTCGAGGATCTGGTGGTGCCGTTCCGCGGCCTGAAGCGCGACGGTTTCCTGCGTCCCGACAGCACGTTGGAGAAACTCGGCTCACTCAAGCCGGCATTCGACAAGAGCTCCGGCCATGGCACGCTCACCGCAGGCAATTCCACCGGTCTGTCCGATGGCGCTGCCGCCGTGCTGTTGGGCACCGAGGAATGGGCGAGCAAGCGCGGCCTGACCGTGCAGGCCTGGTTCCGCGATGCGGAAGTGGCTGCGGTCGATTTCGTGCATGGCGAAGGCCTGCTGATGGCGCCGACCGTCGCGGTGCCGCGCATGCTGGCGCGCCATGGACTCAGCCTGCAGGATTTCGACTTCTACGAAATCCACGAGGCATTCGCTGCCCAGGTGTTGTGCACGCTGCGTGCATGGGAAAGCGCCGAGTACTGCAAGCACCGTCTCGGCCTCGACCAGCCCCTGGGTGCGATCGATCCGGCCAAGCTCAACGTCAATGGTTCCAGCCTCGCCGCCGGTCACCCGTTCGCGGCCACCGGTGCGCGCGTCGTCGCCACGCTGGCCAAGCTGCTTGAGCAGAAAGGTTCGGGGCGTGGCCTGATTTCCATCTGCACCGCCGGCGGCATGGGCGTCACCGCCATCCTCGAACGCTGAGCGATCCGCTCGGCCCGCTCATCGCGATGTTTCGACTGCGCACCACCGTCTGCCTGAGCCTGCTCGCGCTGGCGATCGGCGTGGCGGGCACGGCATGGCTCAGCACGTTCACCGGCGACTGGCAAGGCCCGGCAGGCGCAGCGTCCGCCAGCAGCGACAAAGTCCGCCGGATCCTGCGCCGTCATACACGCGCACCGGCCGCACGCGAACCTGCAGCTCCGACCACAACTGCACGTACACGCATCGTGGCTGCAGCAGCGCGGACCACCGACGAGCTGCCCACGCTCACGCCCATCGACATGCCGTCACTGGCGACGCCATGGCTGCAGCGCGCTGTCTTCGCCAGCGGGCGCGTGGTGTTGAAGCTCAGCATCGATGGCGAAGGCCGCGTGGGTCAGGCAGCGGTAGCCGAATCCAGCGGCAACGCAGGCCTCGACGACCGCGCATTGCGTACCGCAACGCGCTGGCGCTTCGCCGTCCCCGGCGACCACCCCAACGGTCTGATGGGCCAATTGGTCATGCGCTTCGACGACACCCCGACAGCCGCACCCTTGTAGGAGCGCACTTGTGCGCGACCGCGGCATTGATGGGTACCTCGCCCTGGGGCTGTCGCGCACAAGTGCGCTCCTGCAAAAACAGGTTCCGGGTTACAACACGCCCTGCACGCTGTTTTCGGGCGTGTATCGATCAGCTCCAGGCAACGCCGCCTCCTGTGGGAGCGCACCCTGTGCGCGACTGCGGCCTCGATGTTCGCCGCACCGTGGGGCTGTCGCGCACAGGGTGCTCTTACAACGAGAGATTCCGGGTTACGGCACGCTCTGCACGCTTTCGCGAGAGTATCGATCAGCTCCAGGCAACACCGTCTCCTGTGGGAGCGCACCCTGTGCGCGACTGCGGCATCGATGATTGCCTCGTGGTTGGGTTGTCGCGCACAGGGTGCGCTCCCACAGATGAGGTCTCGCGCTACAGCACGCCCTGCACGCCCGCACCAAACGCCGTAATCAACCGCGTATAGATCAGCTTCGGCGACACATCGACATCGGGGAAATCGCCCACCGGCGTATAGCAGCTGAGAAAGGCCGGATCGCTGGGCCGCATCGGTATGCAACCGGCCTTGAGGTCATAGCTGGTGGCGTAGCGATACGGCCACAGGTCGAAGATCGGCAGGCTGGCGGAGAAATCGCCGATCGCCATGCTCAGGCTGCTCTGCTCTCGCTTTGCGATCACCCATGCATTCTCCGGCTGCGTGTCGCGCAGGATGCTGTCGCGCAACTCGCTGGCGAAACGGGCGTCGTAGACGATCACGCCTGCCTCGGTGTTGTAGTGATCCGAGCGGGGATCGAAATTGTGCGAGCCGACCATGGCGAAATCGTCATCGACTACCAGCGACTTGGCATGCAGGCCGAAGCGGCGGCCGGTCGTGGTCAGCGGGGCCGGGCGGTTGCGGCGCGCGGTGCTGCGACTGCCGAGCAGGCCGCGCTCCGTGCCGACCCGGTGGCGCGCCTGCGTGCCGCCTTGGGCAAGCGGGGGGGGACCTTCATCGGCCGCGGCATCGGCGTTGTCCTCGGCCGGACCGGCCGCATGCGGCTTCATCTCGTAGATCTCGAAACCGTAATCCTTGAGATAACGCTTGCGGTGCTTGTACGAGAGCGCATACACCGCGAACGCATCGGTCGAGGCAAGGGAGTTGGTCGACACCACGATGCGCGGTGGCGAGTCGCCCTGGTGCAGCCGTTCGAAAATCGCCTTGGCCCGGTCGCTCATCACCAGGTACGGCGTCTGCAGCACTACTTCGTGCTGCGCGGAGCCCACCATGCGCATGAGGTGCGTGGTGAATTCGTGGGCGCTGCGCTTGCCGGGCTCGTCGGTCTTGGCCGGGAGATCGCTGAAATAATCGACGCGGCCGGTGCGCAAGGTGTCGGACACCAGCACGTCGTCGATCCAGTCGGTGTCGCCTGCTTCCTCCACCACGCGTGCCACGCGCTGCGGATGCGCATAGCGCGGTTCCGGCAAGGGGCCGGGATGGAAGTCGTCGAGCAGATAGTGGTTGACGTCGCGCAGGTGGGTCAGCGGCGTGGAGCGCTTGTGGTTCCAGAACGTCGCAAAGCTCGAGGCCATCTCTCGTGCGGCCGGTCCGCCCACCATCACGTCACGATCGACGTAGTCGAAGTCGTTGTCCCAGTCGAAATAGCGGTCCTGGTAGTTGCGACCGCCGGTGATGCCGATCGTGTCATCCACCAGCAGCAGCTTGTTGTGCATGCGCTGGTTGAACGTCATGAAGCAGCACACGATGCTCGCGCTGAATTCCACCACCGAGGTCTGCGCCTCATGGAAGGTCGGGTTGTACAGACGCACCTGGAGGTTCTCGTGCACCGTGGCCAGCCGTTCCAGCAGCACGGGGTCGCCGAAGGAGAACAGCTGGTCGGCAAGGATGCGCACCTTCACGCCGCGTCGCGCCGCCTTGATCAGTTCGTCCAGCACCAGCTGGCCGGCATCGTCCTGGTCCCAGATGTAGGTCTGCACATCGATGCTGTGCTGGGCGGCGCGGATCAGGTTGAGGCGCGCGACCATCGCCGCCTCGCTGTCGTTGAGCAGGGTGACCACGTGCACCGGCTCGTCGGGCGTCGAATCGCTGATCGCCTGATGCGCGGCATCGAGCAGCGGCGAGGCGATGGCGCAGTGGTCGGGATGGCCGCAATTGAGCTGGCGCTCCACGCCCGCGGCGACGGCGTCGTCGGCGCGTCGGATGCGCGAGGGCGAGACGCTGCATCCCGACAGGATCAGGATCGCTACAAGCACAAAGGAGACGGCGATCCAGCGTTGGCGCATGCCGCGATGATACGGGAGACCGCGGCGCACTCAGTCAGTGTTGGCTGAACGCGCGGCGTAATCCAGACTAATCATCATGCCCAGTTGCACCTGGTCCGAAATGGCCGTGCGATGGTTGCTCATGCCGAAATCGCTGCGCTGGATGGTGCCGCGCACCGAGATCACGCATTGCTGCGGCAAGTCGAGCGGGCAGTGCGAGGGCAGTACTTCGAAATGCGCCGGCTTGGTGACGCCGCGCATGGTCAGCTCGCCGTCCAGGTCGCCGCCTTTCTCCAGCATGGCGAGCGAAATCGGTTCGGACACGAAATGGATCGAAGGAAAACGCGACGCATCGAAAAACTCCGGCGCCAACACCCAGCGGCGGATGCGGTCAGAGTTCATGTGGATGCTCTCCACCGTGATATGGGCGTCGACGACGGCGGTGTCGTGCAGGCTGCTGAGCGTGACGTCGCCATCGATCTCCTGGAAGCGGCCGTTGAGCTGGGTCAGCCAGAACAGCTTCACGCCGAAGTCGGCATGCGAGCGGGCCGGATCGATGCGGTAATCCGCTGCTTGTGCCGGCAGCAGGGTGAGCAACAACAGCACAAGACAGCAGCTGACGTACGGCAAACTCATGGGGACCAGAAAGCATCCAGGCGGGCGTTGCCGGGTTCAAGTGCGCCATCGAGATGAAGCACGGCCAGGGCCGCGGGCGGCATGCCGCGGAATTCGTCGGAACGGCCTTCGACCAGCAGCGCCACCAGCCGTTCGATGCCGGGATTGTGGCCGACCAGGACCACCGTGCCGGCATCGCCGTGCTGGTCCAGCAGGGCCAGCAGTTCGCCGGGCGTGGCGTCGTAGATGTCGTCGGCAAACTCGGTGACCGGGACGTAGCTGTACGCGGCCAGGGCCAGCGCCGCCGTGGCGCGCGTACGCTCGGAAGGCGAGCACAGCACGCGGTCGGGCTTCACGCCGTGCGACGCCAGCCACTTGCCGGCGGCCTTGGCTTCCTGCTCCCCGCGTCCGCTCAGGCGCCGGCTGTGGTCGTCGCCGCCGGTGGGAGCCGGCTGAGCTTCGGCGTGACGCAACAGGATGAGTTCGTGCATGGTTGGCTCCTGGTAATACGCTGTACTACGCAGTGACAGGGCCACTGCTTCCGTGGGCCCGCGGGTCGCGATGCTCGACGGGCCCAGGCCAACCGCCTGCGCAACGCCGCGCCTCCCACCTCGCCGACTTGCTGGACATCATGCCACCCTCGCTGAGCAGAACAGAGCACCGTTTGGCCGCACCGGATCACGGTTAGACCATTCAGTGCTGGCGCTTGATCCAGCGGAGCAGATGTTTCCAGTCTTCCTGATGGCTACGCACGTTTTCCGACCCGTAATCAAAGATCCCTTTGCCCAGAGCCGTCAGCAGCACATAGGCCTGGCTGTCACGCAACTGCGCCACCAGCGGAAACGGCGCCTGCTCGGACAGCTGCGACATCGCGTCCTGACTGGCGTTGGTCCACGGCTTGAGGCGGTTGCCGACCAGGCCCACCGGCAACTTGCCTCGTTTGACGCGATTGATCTGCTTGAGTTCCTCGAGAAAGCCGAACGTGGCATCGAGGTCAAAGGTTGACGGCAGCACCGGCACCAGCACGATGTCGGCTTTCTCCAGATAGGGCTCCAGGTCTTTTTCCTGCGAGCCCGCCGGCGTATCGATGAGTACGCGCTGCGTATCGGGAGGGAGTTTTTCCATCGAGCGGCGGCCGCCTTCCACGGCCAGAACGCCGGGGACGTTGTCAGGGCGATTGGCTGCCCAGCGGAAACCAGACTTCTGCCGGTCGGCGTCGACGATGGCGGTGTGCTTGCCATCCTGCGCCCAGTGCGAGGCCAATTGCGTGACCAGCGTGCTCTTGCCGCAACCGCCTTTGCTGCTTGCTACCAGTACCGTCAGCATGATGCCGCCCCAGTGTCCAAGCCGGGCCCCAGCCTACACGATGGCCGGGGCGTCGACGCAAGCATGAGTGTCCTTCTGCAGGGCTGGCGTTGCCTGGATCGGCGTGGCGATCAGCCGGCCTTGGTCGGCTCCCATTCGGACGGCGCATCGACGGGCATGTTGTAGTCGTGCAAGGCGGTGAGCACCAGGCTCATCTGGGTGCCGCCCGAGCGGGCCAGCTTGAGCAGATGCTGGGCCACGGCGGTATCGCCCTTGGCACGCACGGAGAGCTGGGAGAAGCTCTGCACCTGCCACACCAGGTTGCGGCGCAGGCGCTTGGCGTCTTCCTGCTGGGATGCATCGTCGGCCAGTACTTCGCGCAGATGCAGGCCAAGGGAACGGGCCAGCGGGCTCGAGCCCCATTCCAAGAGTTTGCCCAGGGTCAGGCAATCCGCCTTGATCTGGGGTTTGTCGGCGTTCTCTTCGCAAAGGCGGGCGGTGGCCTGGAGGGCAGGCTGCGGCTGGCCTTCGGCCAGACCGAATACCAGGGTCAGCTGCACGTCGGCCCCATTGGTGGCCGAAAGTGGTCCCACCACGTTGGTGGGCGGCGGCAGCACGGTCACCGTGCTCGACAACGCCTTCAGCGTCGCCCCGGTGTAGTCGTCGTAAATCTTTGCGGCGGCCGCCTTGGCGAGATCCTGGCGGGCGTCGTCGTTCTTGCCGTCGCGCAGGTCCTGGCCCAGCTTGAGCAGCCACACGGCCGCGTTGTCCGGCGCCTGCTGCACCAGCTTGGCCACGGCGTCGGCGTTGGGACAGTCCGAGGCCTTGGCGTCGCAGTCGCTCAGGCGGGCCCAGCTGATCTCCGGGCCGGCTCCCTGGGCGGCCGCAGCCCGGTCGATCAGGGTGTGGTAGCTGTTGAAATCCGGCTGGTCCGACAGGGGCCGGGCCAGCAAGGCGGCGCCCATCAGCGGGATCGGATCGGCCTGCGGGGCGGTCACGCTGACCAGATCCTTCTGGTATTGCAGCAGCGCCTGGCGGCGGGCGGGCGAGGTGGCATCCGTGGCAGCGGGCGGCGTTTTTGCGGGGGCCTTGGCCGCCAAAGCCGGGTCACAGGCCGCGGCCAGCAGCAGGGCAAATGTGAAGAAGCGCCGTCCAAGCATCGAGTAGTCCTTACACTGAGCCAACAATCAGGATAACGTCCAAGGATTAAGCTCGCCTGATCCGCTGGACGCGACGGGCGGGAGAATGCGTCCCAGCTTGTTAGCATGGCCGCTTCGCGACGCCCCGGGGTGATACGTCATCCTGCGCAGCACAGGAGAAAACCACGTGAACGACATTTCCTTTTTGGCCGACGGCCGTGCGGCGCCCTGGTTCGTGGGCTGGGGCACGCTGGCGTTGATCAACGCAGGCCTCGCCCAGGGCAAGAACCGCAGCGGCCTGCTGTGGTTTCTGCTGTCGCTGGTGCTCGGGCCGCTGGCCACGCTGGTGCTGGTGTTGATGCCCAAGGCGCGCCAGACGCTGTTCTAAGCGGGTCCAGAAACGAAAAAACCCGGTGCGTTGCCGCACCGGGTTCGGGGAACCGGCAAAACTTACTCGCCCAGTGCTTCGCGCATGAATTCCGGCTGGGCCAGCGCCGCCTTGTGGATATCGGCGTTGTAGTAGCGGGTCGGGAAGTTCTTGCTCAGTGCGCCGCGCTCGCGGAAGCCGGCCAGATCGCCACCCTTGCGGACCATGGTGCAGCTCCACCAGCCGGTGGGGTAGCACGGCTGCGGGAACGGCAGCGTCTTCACCGCGCTGAAGCCGGCGGTACGCATGGCCGAGCGCATCGACTTGATCAGCTCCAGGTGCGCAATCGGCGATTCGGACTGCTGCACCAGGATGCCGCCGTGGCGCAGGGCCTTGTAGCAGCTGCTGTAGAAGGCCGCGTTGAACAGGCCTTCGGCCGGGCCGACCGGGTCGGTGGAGTCCACGATGATCAGGTCGAGCGATTCGGGCTCGGCTTCGGCCATGTACTTGATGCCGTCGATGAACAGCAGCTCGGCGCGCGGATCGTTGTTGGAGTCGCACAGTTCCGGGAAATACTGCTCGGCCAGGCGCGTCACGCGCTCGTCGATTTCCACCTGCACCGCGTGCTCCACTTCCTCGTGCTTGAGCACTTCACGCAGCGTGCCGCAGTCGCCGCCGCCGATGATCACCACGCGCTTGGCGCGCGCATGGGTGAACAGGGCCGGGTGCGTCATCATTTCGTGATAGAGGAAATTGTCGCGGCTGGTCAGCATCACGCAGCCGTCGATCACCATCAGGTTGCCCCAGTCGGTGGTCTGGTAGATCTCGATGGTCTGGAACGGCGTTTTCTCGGCGTGCAGCAGCTTCTCCACGCGGTAGCCGATGGAGGAGCCGGAGGCCTGGTGGGCTTCGGTGAACCAGCTGGGATGCTGCGACATGGGGATGTTCCTGACGAAAAGATGGGTTCAAAGAATCCGTAATTGTAGCCGAACGGGGTCTCTGGGGTGCCCGCAGATGCCCGGATCTTCGGCACATTGTCACAAGAGGCCGTTACAATAGCCGTCCGTACCGCCGCGCTTAGCCGCCCGCGGTACGCCAGGTCAGCCGCGGCCCCGCGGCGTGCGAGGCTTCCGGCCCGGCTGACTTTGTTTCGTCAAGGCTCGCCGCTGCGACGACATGTCCAGGGTGTTACACCCGTAAAACAAGGAGCCCTCCATGTCGAAGCACTGGAACATCGACGCTGCCCGTCATACCTACGCCGTTCCGCACTGGGGCGATGGCTATGTCGACGTCAACGAAGCCGGCCATATCGTGATGCGTCCCAAGGGCGCCACCGGCCCGGCGCTGTCGCTGCCGGTCATCGTCGATCGCGCCCGCGCCGAAGGCCTGCGCCTGCCGCTGCTCGTACGTTTTCCCGACATCCTCGCCGATCGTTTGAAGCGTTTGCAGGACGCCTTCGCCAAAGCCATCGGCGAATGGAACTACACAGGCGGCTATACGGCCGTCTATCCGATCAAGGTGAACCAGCAGCGCGGCGTCGCCGGCGAGCTGGTGGCCGCCGGCGAACACGGCTTTGGTCTGGAAGCCGGCTCCAAGCCCGAGCTGATGGCCGTGCTGGCGATGGCGCGCCCGGGCAGCATCGTGATCTGCAATGGCTACAAGGATCGCGAATACATCCGTCTCGCGCTGATCGGCCTCAAGCTCGGCCTGCGCGTGCACATCGTGATCGAAAAACTTTCCGAACTTGATCACGTGTTCACCGAAGCCAAGGCGCTCAACGTCGAGCCGCTGCTCGGCGTGCGCGTGCGACTGGCCTCCATCGGTGCCGGCAAGTGGCAGAACACCGGCGGCGACAAGGGCAAGTTCGGCCTGTCGCCCAGCCAGGTGCTGACCCTGGTGGAGCGCCTGGACCAGGCCCAGCTCAAGCACACGCTGAAGCTTCAGCACTTCCACATGGGCTCGCAGATTTCCAATGTGCGCGACATCGCCAATGGCATGCGCGAAGCCACGCGTTACTTCGTGGAATTGAAGCGCATGGGCGTGCCACTCGACATCGTCGACGTCGGTGGCGGCCTGGGCGTGGATTACGAAGGCTCGCGTTCGCGCAGCCACAACTCGATCAACTACTCGATCGAGCAGTACGCCTCCACCATCGTGCAGTCGCTGGCCGAAGCAGTGGCGGAAGAAAACCTGCCCGCGCCGCACATCATCACCGAGGCCGGCCGCGCCATGACCGCGCACCACGCCGTGATGGTGGTCAACGTGACCGAAGTGGAGCCGGTGCCCGAGGGCAATATCCCCGACGCGCACGACCACGAACCGGCCGTGCTGCGCCGCTTGCGCGAAACCTGGGCCGAGCTCGACACGCGCCCGGCGCTGGAGCTGTTCCATGAAGCCCAACATCATCTTGCCGAAGGCCAGGCCTTGTACTCGCTGGGTCAGTTGAACCTCGAACACCGCGCGCATCTGGACGATATGTACTACGCCATCGCCAATGCCGTGCGCACGCGCCTGCTGCCGGCCGAGCGCTCGCATCGACAGGCCATGGACGAACTCGACGAGAAACTGGTCGACAAGTACTTCGCCAATTTCTCGGTGTTCGAATCGGTGCCGGACATCTGGGCCATCGACCAGATCTTCCCGATCGCGCCCATCGCGCGACTGGACGAAGAGCCCACGCGTCGCGGCGTGATCGTCGATCTCACCTGCGACTCCGACGGCCGCATCGATGACTATGTCGACGCCGAAGGTGTGGACGTGAGCCTGCCGTTGCATGCCCTGAAAGAAGACGAAAGCTATCGCCTCGGCATCTTCATGGTCGGTGCCTATCAGGAGACGCTGGGCGACATCCACAACCTGTTCGGCGACACCGACGCGGTGAATGTGCGCGTCGACGGCGATTCGTATGTTTTCGCGCACAAGCGCCGAGGCGACACCACCGACCTGATGCTCGACTACGTCGGTTACGACCTGGAAGCCCTGCGTCGCAGCTACCGCGAACGTATCGCGGCGGCGGGTGTCGAAGGTGCCGCAGCGGAGCAGTTGTTTGTCACATTGAATGAAGGTCTCACCGGCTATACCTATCTGTCGGAAGGTGTGCGTTGAGGCGATAGGACCCGCTCGTCATTCCGGCCTACGCCGGAATGACGGAATAAAAGACACGCGGTCCATTCGTCTTATGGATGCACACCCCAGGCTGTGACAGCCTGACAACCGTTTCTGCTTTCCCCGTTCCCCATCGACAGGAGTGGTTATGGCAAGTCTCGACGGCAAGGTGGCACTCATCACTGGCGCGGCCAGTGGGCTGGGCAAGGCCATTGCAGAGCTTTACGCGAAGAACGGTGCGGCGGTCGCCATCGCCGACATCAACCAGCAAGCGGCCGACGCAGCGGCCAACGAGATCAATGCGGCAGGCGGCAAGGCCATCGGCATCGCGATGGACGTGACCAACGAAGACGCCGTCAACGCCGGCACCGACAAGGTGGTCGCGCAGTTTGGTCACCTGGATATCCTCATTTCCAACGCCGGCGTGCAGATCATCAATCCGATCGAGCAGTTCGCCTTCGCCGACTGGAAAAAGATGCTTGCCATCCATCTCGATGGCGGCTTCCTCACCACCAAGGCCGCGCTCAAGCACATGTACAAGGACGACCGCGGCGGCACCGTCATCTACATGGGCTCGGTGCATTCGCACGAAGCCTCCAAGCTCAAGTCCGCCTACGTCACCGCCAAGCACGGCCTGCTGGGTCTGGCGCGCACGCTGGCGAAGGAAGGCGCCGCGCACAACGTGCGCTCGCACGTGATCTGCCCCGGCTTCGTACGCACCCCGCTGGTGGAAAAGCAGATTCCCGAGCAGGCGAAAGAGCTCGGCATCAGCGAAGACGAAGTGATCAAAAACGTGATGCTCAAGGACACCGTCGACGGCGTCTTCACCACCGTGGAAGACATCGCGCAGACCGCGCTGTATCTGGCCAGCTTCCCGTCGGCCGCGCTTACGGGACAATCGATCGTGGTCAGCCACGGCTGGTACATGCAGTAATCGCGGTGATCCGCCCGGTTGTGCCGGGCGGTCGCCATCGGAGTGGGTCGATACCGCGCCACGCGCAGCAATGAGCAGCGCGTGGCCGTCTGTCCGGAGCCTTGCATGAAGATCGCCGACGTAAAAGCCAATGCTTTCGCCATGCCCTTGACCAGTCCCGCGTTTCCCGTGGGCCCCTATCGTTTCGTCAATCGCGAATTCCTGGTCATCACCTATCGCACCGACCTCGATGCCTTGCGCGCGGTGGTGCCCGAGCCGCTCGAAGTCACCGAGCCGCTGGTCAAATACGAATTCATCCGCATGCCCGATTCCACCGGCTTCGGCGACTACACCGAATCAGGCCAGGTGATCCCCGTCAGCTTCCAGGGTCAACATGGCGGCTACGTGCATTCGATGTACTTGAACGATCATCCACCCATTGCCGGCGGGCGCGAGCTATGGGGCTTTCCGAAAAAGCTGGCCAGCCCGCAGCTGGACACCGAGATCGACACCCTGGTCGGCACGCTCGATTACGGCAAGGTGCGCGTGGCCAAGGCCACCATGGGCTTCAAGCACCGCGAAGCCGATCGTCAGGCGGTGCTGGCTTCGTTGGCGGCCCCCAACTACCTGCTCAAGATCATTCCGCACGTGGACGGCACGCCGCGCATCTGCGAGCTGGTCCGCTACTTCACCACCAACGTGACGCTCAAGGGCGCATGGACCGGGCCAGGCTCGCTGGAGCTACATCCGCATGCGCTGGCGCCGGTGGCCGACCTGCCGGTGTTGAAGGTGGAGTCGGCCCTGCATTTCATCACGGACCTGACGCTCGACCTGGGCACCGTGGTACACGATTATCTGGCCGAGTGAGTCGAGGCTGATCCGTATGGACGTCCGAAAGAAATCCGCGAGCGACAAGACCGCCGCACTCAACCTGCTGCAAGAGCACCACCAGAAGTACCAGACGATCGCGCTGGTGCTGCAGGGTGGTGGCGCGCTGGGCGCCTATCAGGCCGGTGTCTACGAGGCCCTGGACCAGGCCGGCTTACATCCGAACTGGGTGGCCGGCATTTCCATCGGCGCGTTGAACGCGGCAATCATCGCCGGCAACGCACCGGAGCATCGTGTGGCGCGGCTGCGCGAGTTCTGGGAAAGCATCACCCGGCCGCAGCTGTTCCCTGCCTGGTTCACGCCGCCGATGGACCCAGCTGCATGGGAGCTTCCGTGGCAGAACGGCCTGAGTGGCCTGGCCGCACTGCGCGCATTGACGGAGGGACAGCCCGGCTTCTTCACGCCGCGCCCGTTTCCCTTGATGCCGTGGCGAGCCTCGCCTGCCTCGGCGAGCTGGTACGACACGGCGCCGTTGAAGTCCACGCTCGAACGCCTCGTCGATTTCGACCGCATCAATCACAAGACATCGATGCGCGTCTCGGTGGGCGCCGTCAACATACGAACCGGCAATTTTGCGTATTTCGACAACACCGAAGGCAACCTGCGCGTCGAGCACTTCATGGCATCCGGTGCGCTGCCGCCCGGGTTCCCGGCCATCGAAGTCGATGGCGAGTTCTACTGGGATGGCGGCATGGTCTCCAACACGCCGCTCTACAAGGTCCTGTCCGATCCGGCCTGTCGCGATTCGCTGGTTTTCCAGGTGGATCTGTGGAGCGCCCGCGGCGAGCTGCCGCGCGATCTTGCCGAAGTCACCACGCGTTCGAAGGACATCCAGTATTCCAGCCGCACGCGACTGATCACCGAATACATGGCGCAGCGGCAGCGCCAACAACGCATACTTCATGACCTGATGAAGCTGGTGCCGGAAGAGCAGCGCAACCATCTCGCCTACAAACAGGCCGAGGTCCACGCCAGTGGTGCGCTGATCAACCTGTTCCACCTGATCTACCGAAACAAGCCGTACGAAGGGCATTACAAGGATTACGAGTTCAGCGTCGACAGCATGAGGCTGCATTGGACCAGCGGCATGGACGACATGTTGTGCACGCTCGACGAACCGGAGTGGTTCGAACGACCGACGCCCGAACACCCCTTCATCACCCACGACGTACACTGCGAAGATTGAAAACCCAGGAACACTCATGAGTCTCAAGGCAGCATTCATCGGACTCGGCGCCATGGGCACGCCGATGGCCGGTCATCTCAAAGCCCACGGCCTGCTGCACGCCGTCGCCAGCCGCACGCAGGCCAATGCCGATGCCGTGGCCAAGGACCTTGGCGTGCTCGCGCCGTCGCTGGCGGAGATCGCCGCGCAGTGCGACGTGATCGCGCTATGCGTCACCGCCGATGCCGACGTACTCTCCACCGTCGACGCACTCCTGCCGCATCTGAAGAAGGGCGCCATCGTGGTGGATCACTCCACCGTGGCGCCCGATACCGCCAAGCAGGCCGCTGCCAAGCTGGCCGCCGTCGGCGCGCAATTCCTCGACGCACCGGTATCGGGCGGCGTGGAAGGAGCGAAGAACGGCAAGCTTTCCGTGATGGTCGGCGGCGATGCCGATGTGCTTGAACGCGCTCGCCCGGTACTCGAAGCGTATGCCCTGCGCGTCACCCATTTGGGCGACGTCGGCGCCGGTCAGGCCACCAAGGCCGTCAACCAGGTGCTGGTGGCAGGCATCGCCCAGGGCGTCTGCGAAGGACTCGCCCTCGCCGAGGCACTCGGTCTCGATCCCGAACGTCTGCTGCCCACGCTGGGCGCGGGCGCAGCCGGCAACTGGTTCCTCGAAAAGCGGGGCGCCACCATGCTGCGCAACGAGTTCAGCGTCGGCTTTAAGCTCGGCCTGCTGCACAAGGATCTGGGCATCGTCCGCGGCATCGCTGAAAAAGCCGGCACCAACCGCAGCGTGATCGAACGCTCGCTCGCCGACTACGCCGAGCTGATGGCGCAGGGCCACGGCGATGACGATATTTCCGGTTTGATCAGGCTCAAGCGCAAGGGCTGATCAGGGCGACTGTGGGAGCGCACCCTGTGCGCGACGGCGCTGCGTTGTATCGAGACCGTCGCGCACAGGGTGCGCTCCCACAAACATGCGCACATAAAAAAAGCCGCGCAGTGCGCGGCTTTTTTTGTGGCTGCGTTGCAAGACCGGCCTTATCTGCCTTCCTTCAGCGCAATCGCGTTGATCCCCGCCGAGGTCAGACGCTGCTTGGCCGATTCCAGCTCGGTGGCCGAATGGAACGGGCCCAGGCGCACGCGGTTATAGGTCTGGCCGTTGACGTTCACCGGCGACACGTTGGCGACGAAGCCCTGCATGGCTAGCTTGGCCTTCAGCGTTTCGGCATCGGAGGGGCTGGGGAAGGCGCCGACCTGCAGCAGGTATCCGCTGGCAGCAGGTGCAGCCGCAGCAGCAGTCGGTGCCGGCGCCGGCGCATGCACCGCCGATTCGGGCGCAGGCGTGATGGCTTCAGCCACGGCGGCCGGACCCGGCGCCGGCTTCTGCGCGGCGGCCTGAGCCTGCTGCTGCGCGGCTGCCTGTTGGGCGGCTTGCTGCTTCTGCTGCTGCTCAGCCTTGGCCTGCGCGCTGATCACCGCGTCGGGAATGCGCACTTCCTTCTCCGACAGCACCGAATAGAAGTCGTATTGCGGCTTCTTCGCGGCGGGCGCGGCATCGGTGGCCGAAGTGGATTCCGTGCCGGCCGCGCCGGCATCGCTGCCGCGCTGCGCCGTGGCCTGCGCGTTGGGTTGCGGGCCGTCGCCGGCGCGCGGCGCCATCGGCAGGTGGCCGCGCATGGCGAACATGAGCACGGCACCGATCAGGATGCCGATCACCGCCCAACCCCAGCCCGGCATGCCACCGCTGTTATTGCGGACGGCCTGTCGACCTTTGCCCTTGCGTGCTGCCATTTACATCTTCTCCGGGGCACTGAGTCCCAGCAAATCCAAACCGTTGCGTATGACCTGGCGCGTGGCGAGCACCAGCGTGATGCGCGCATTGCGCAGCTCGGCGTCGTCCACGATCCATTTGTGCTCGTGATAGTAACTGTGAAGCGAGCCGGCGAGCTCGCGCAGGTATTGCGCGATCAGGTGCGGTTCCAGATTGGCCGCCGCCGCCTCCACCACTTCGGCGTAGCGCGACAGCTCGGTGAACAGCGCCTGCTCGTGCTCGGTGTCCAGACGCGACAGCTGGGCAACGCCGGCCTTGGTGTCCACCGGCGGCAGACCGCGCTCGGCCAGCTCCTCCAGCACGCGGCAGACGCGGGCGTGGGCGTACTGGATGTAATAGACCGGATTGTCGTTGCTCTGCGAGCGGGCCAGGTCGATGTCGAACACCAGTTGCGAATCGGCCTTGCGCGCGATCAGGAAGTAGCGGGTCGCGTCGCGGCCGGCTTCTTCGATAAGGTCGCGCAGGGTGAGGTAGCTGCCGGCGCGCTTGGAGAGTTTCACCTCTTCGCCGCCGCGCATCACCGTCACCATCTGGTACAGCACGTAGTTCGGATAACCCTTGGGAATGCCGGTGTCCAGCGCCTGCAGGCCTGCCTTCACGCGCGCCAGCGAGCCGTGGTGATCGGAACCCAGCACGGTCACCGCGTTCACATAGCCGCGCTGCCACTTGGTCATGTGGTAGGCCACGTCCGGCACGAAATAGGTATAGGTGCCGTCGGACTTGCGCATCACGCGGTCCTTGTCGTCACCGTAGTCGGTGGAGCGCAACCACAGCGCGCCGCCGTCCTCGTAGGTATGGCCGTGGGCGACCAGCTCGCGCACGGTCTCCTCGACCTTGCCGTCGTTGTAGAGCGAGGACTCGAGGTAGTAGACGTCAAAGCCGACGCCGAAGGCGGCCAGGTCCAGGTTCTGCTCGCGACGCAGGTAGGCCACGGCAAAGTGACGGATCGCTTCCAGATCGTCCGGGTTCTTGGCACCGGTGACGGCATGGCCTTCCACTTCGACGGTGTCGCCGTTGAGGTAGGACTTCGCCACGTCGGCGATGTAGTCGCCGCGGTAACCGTCTTCCGGCCAGCCGGCGTCGTCTGGCGTCAGGCCGCGCACGCGCGCCTGGGTCGACACGGCCAGGTTGTGGATCTGCACGCCGGCATCGTTGTAGTAGAACTCGCGCTTTACCTTCCAGCCGGTGGCGTCGAGCACGCGCGCGATGCAGTCGCCCAGCACCGCGTTGCGGCCGTGCCCCACGTGCAGCGGGCCGGTCGGGTTGGCGGAGACGAATTCCACACCCGCCGTCACGCCCTTGCCGGTGCTGCTGCGGCCGTAGGCATTGCCCTCGGCGAGCACCTGGCCCACTTCGGCGTGGTAAGCGCCCGGTGCGAGGAAGAAGTTGATGAAGCCCGGGCCGGCAATCTCGACCTTGCCCACCAGCCCATTGGCCGGCAGCGCTGCCACCAGCTTCTCGGCCAGCTCGCGCGGTTTGGCGCGGGCAGGCTTGGCCAGCAGCATCGCCGCGTTGGCGGCAAAGTCACCATGATCGCGGCTGCGCGTACGCTCGATCACGAAGTGGGGCACTTCGAGGTCGGCGGGCAGGGTGGCCTCATTCTGCAGGGTACGAATGGCCTGCAGCAGCAGTTCGCGCAGCTGTTCTTTCACGGTAAGTGTCTGACGGCGATGGAACCCCTAATCCTATCAGACCAGGGCCGGTCGAGCCGGCCCCGGTGTCGCGCGCCGGCGTGCTGCGATGCAGTGGCGAAGTCTGTGGATAACTCTGTGGGGAATGTCTGTCCCCGCAAGAGGCATCGCAGGGTTTTCCCGACGGAAATGTCACCGTCACAAAAAATAGCAATCTAAATCATGCAGTTGCGATGCACTTCTGCGGGACTCAAGAGAATGTGAACGGAAAGTGCCGTCTCAGGCCGAATGTGCATAAGTCGCAGGACCAATCGTTCTTGCCAGCCTTATGCATTTGTCTCGATCCACGTAACGACCCTGTCATGCGGCAGCGCCACACTATCTCTCGTCCCTTAGGCACCTCCCCGCCGACGGGGGCAGGAGCACGCCGTTACTCTCCTTTCTCCCCACAAGACGGCCATACGGCGCGGATCTCCCCCCGCGCCGTTGTTTTTTTTGGGCGACAGGAAAATTCTGATCTAAGTCAGCGTGCTATCAACGCAGCTAGATCAACCCCAGCATCGCCATCGACACCGGCTCGCCGCTGCCGATCACCAGATGGTCGAGCACCCGCACGCCGACCAGCTCGAGGGCGTCCCGCAGTTGCCGCGTGATGGTGCGGTCGGCGGCGCTTGGTTCGGCTACGCCGCTGATCGAGTACAGGTTAGTTGGCAGTCCATGGACATTACCTAATTCTTGAATTATCAACCAATTACAAGGCATGACCGTGTCCATGGGCTACGGTCAAGTTGGGCGCCCCCCCAACGGATCGCATTTCGAAGCATTTCCGTGTGACTCTTAAGGCATTGAAAAGCGGGGAGTCGGGGCCTAACGGTCCGGCCTTTGTTGCCGATAACCAGGCTGTGTCAGCCCGTGCGACGACCACTTGGGATCCTGCTGACTAGGGGGGGCTGGACGAAGACCTCTCAAATCTCGCAATCTGTGCAAGGGTTGACATCTGCTATAGTTCCGCAGATGTATCTATTAGGTCTGGGCGAAGGGGGGCTGTGCAATGACTGCAGAATTGCTCCGTGAAGAGTTTGATCTCAACCTAGACTGGTCTTCCCCAGAAGCATTGAACTTGCCTCGGGTTGACGTTTCGCGGATAGCCGAAGACGTTGCCGAAATGCTCGAATATCGGCCGGGTGGTGCGTTGGAACCGATAGTCCAAAGCCTGGGCGGTCGGATCGAATACGTTGACGTGAGCGAGAATGACGCGAATTACGGTTCGATCCGTATTTCGCCGGATGGATTCCTCATATCGTTGCCGCTGGATAGCGGACCTATGAGAGACCGGTTTACGCTCGCGCATGAGATTGGGCACTACGTGTTGCACTATCTCTATCAAAACAATGTGCACGCCGCAGGGATAACCCACCTCAAGGCAAATCGCTATGGTTCAGATCAGGCAGAGTGGGAAGCCAATTGGTTTGCCGCTGCGTTCCTGATGCCTGGTGCTGCATTCCGTGCTGCTTTTGAAGAGCTTGACCAGGATCTCCTGGCGGTTTCTGACTTCTTCAAGGTTTCACAGTCAGCGGCGGCCGTTCGCGCGAAGTCGCTTCGCATTCTGGCGTGACAGAGGCGTCTCCCGCCACTTCGCCGGAAGAGGCGCTGGCGTCGCTGCGCCCGTCTTTGCAGCCGCATTTGCGGCTTTTCTTGAGTGCTGACATTGTCGGCTCGACGGCGTTTAAGCAGGGCAGCGACGAACGTGAATGGTTCGCCGTTGTTCTTCGTTTCTACCAGCTCGCCGAAGCAGAGCTGATGCGCCATTGGTCATTGGGGCAAGGGTCGCACAGCAAGGGCAAACAGATGGATTCGCTGTATGGCGATCCGCCGACCCTATGGAAGACCATTGGCGACGAAGTAACGTTCTCCAAGAAGCTCACCCACCCAGCTCAGGCGGTGACGACGCTTCATGCGTGGATCGCAACCTTAGCCGAGGTGCGTCTATTACTCCGCAAGCATCGCCTTGACGTAAAGGCCTCCGCTTGGTTGGCGGATTTCCCGCTGCGCAATCGAGAAATTGTACTTCGATATGCGGCCAGCGAAGAGCGCATCGGCGATACCGGCGACGATGAATACTTCCACTGGTGGAATGACCAACTGTTACAGAAGTTCATCGCCAACGGTGGCGTTGGCTTCATCAAAGATTACGTCGGCCCGTCGATCGACACGGGGTTCCGGTTGAGCGCAAACGCTTCGCCTCGCAAGCTTGCGATTTCTGTCGAGCTTGCCCATCTCTTGGCTGGTGAGGACGCGCGCGCAAATGATCCCATTTACAACATGGGCTCGTTCCAGCTTAAGCCATTCCTCTTCCGATACGACAATATGGCACCGCTTAAGGGCGTGCTCAGTGGTGCGCCGTACCCGACGCTTTGGCTAGATGTGCTACCCAGCGATCCGCTGCATATTGCAGAAGACGAATTGGCGGGTGTCGTTGCGCCAACCGCACTGAAAGTTAGGAAATTTGCTGAGGCGTACATACGCGCGCATCCCGCCAAACTCTGCTCGCTCTACATGCACTCTGAACTCGATCGACCTGAAGAGTACGCGTCGATTACCCAGGCGGAAGTGCAACTACTACTGAAGCGGCAGAAGTCATACGAAGCCCAAGACAAAGCGCTTTCCAGCGAGGCCAAGCAAAACGAGGCCCCGGAAGAAGGAAAGTCAGCTCTGACTACTGAGAAGATTCTGAACGAGCTGCTAGTCAGTTTGCTTGCCAAACAGGCGACCAAGGCCAAGAGTCGCAACTGACTAACTGCTCAGTGCTGGTAGCCTCACCGCAGAATGCTGGTGTCTTCAGCAATCCTTCGTAGTCCGGCGGATATTCAAGACAACTCCGTCGGTCAAGAGCTATGAGCGAGAAGGACATAACGGAGTGGGCGCGCGTCACGAGTCATTTGATTCGAGCGCACCACCAATTGCTCTCAGAGATGCGCTTTCGGGAATCGCCGCGCGAACGGCTCGCGCTGACTCTGCTATTGGCATCACTTGATCACGCTGAGTCGTCAGCCGTGCTCCTTGCAACCGATCCTTTAGCCCATGGTGTGTCTGCCGTGGCGCTATTTCGTCCGCAACTGGAGGCGTTCTGCAGAGCGGTCATGTTCTCGCAGCCTGCCGAAGTATCAGACGCGGAGATTCAAGCCTTCATCAACGACGACAAGTTGCCCAAGCGTACGAATCCGGATGGCAAACGGGTGCCTATTTGGTTTGAGGCCGTCTCGGATATTGCGTTGAAGGAAATGAACAAGCACGCGAGGGGGTGGGGAGACAGTGCGCACGAAGAGCCGCTCAAGACGTTCCTGAATTTTGATAGGAAGGAACTGCATGGCTTCATTCATGGCGGCAAGGTGCTTGTCCACATGTATCAATACGGACTCAACGGCATCGGATTTAGCCTGTCTGACAACAGTGCGCGCCAATTCATGCTGCACGTAGGGCGCCTTGCACAGCTCGCCTTCTCATTTGCCACGGACCTTCTGGCCATCGATACCAGCAAGGTTGATGTCAACCCGCTAGCCAAAACGTGGCCGGAATTCAGCCAAAAGGTTGCAGGCACGACTGTTGCTCCATTTAGGCTTGGCGCTTCTGATGAGATTACTTGAGTCTCCGGGCGCGGCAGGAGGCGCCCGATGCCGAGGCGTTAAGCGAAACTTTTCATCCACTCCAGAAGTCGCCGCCACCACGGACGCCTTTCTTCCTTTGTCGACCAATTAGGGCCGTTCTTGCGTGTGGTCGAAATCAATTCAACAGCTGACTCGGTGTATGCAATGAGTTGCTGGCAAACCGTCAAGGCATGATCCAAGCCATCATTCTCTAAAACATCCAAGGAGCTCATTCCCACCGAGATAGGTGCCGTTAGCTCTGTGATCAATCGATCAGTCAGGGCGGCCGTTTCCCTGCTGTAAGACAAGGCTAGAAGAACCTTTTCGCCGAGCTCGCCTGTAACATCGCCTGCATGCTGATCGAGCGCTCCGATGCGCGCCAATTCGCGGCTACCCACGTCTGCCTTGGTGAAGCCAAAATTGTGGCCAAGAATGCACGTCCCATGGCGACCTGTTGTGTAGTAGGTCTTGCCGGCCTGCAGAACTTCAGCGCATTTGCGAGCAACAGTAAGCAAGTTGTCGAATGGGAGCTGTAAGCGTAACGCCACCCGCCAGTTTGCTGCGAGGTCCGTCGCCAGCTTCGACTCGCGACGCTCCTCTCGGTCTGCAGCCGCAATTTCGAGTGCCTTCCTAGCTGCGGCCTCCGCTGCCCACGCTGCGCGGAAGGAGCCAATCGCGGCCAGGGTGCCAGCGATGGCGGTCGCCCAAACGACAGCCCACGCCGCTTGCTCGGCGGGGCTCAAGGAGTGCCACCAGTATGAATCGGGCATTCTCCATTCGTAGAACTTCTTAGGAAACTCGGCTAGATCTGGGTATAGGCTGGGGAGCACTTCGAGAACCCTAGGATTGAGAGCCGCGCATCTTGGTATCGAACCTTTCCGGATGCAAACGGCCCAGACCGTTCATGCGAACTGAGTTGGAGATTGACGTTGCTGTTGATTGGCCATTAGGTGCCATCGACATCCGCGATACGGCCAAGGCTGTTGCTGACGTTGCCTCACTAAAAGATGCGTGTCGGGATCCCCTAGACACATCACGTCAACCACATCGCCAAAAGCGCTCCCACGATCAGAATGACCGAGAACCAGATAGTCAGTCTGTAAGAGAGCTCTCCACGCTTGATCCGATTCCACTCAGGTTTGATTGCTAGGTTGCCCAGCAAGGTGGCATTGACGATGTGGCGCTCAATGTCGTCGTAACGCGCGAAGGTACTCGTGTAGTCGCCGAGCAGGAGCCTAATTAACGCGTCAAGCTCTCGCGTCAATTGCAATGCCGCGGGTGACGCGCGCTCAAGGCGATCAACGAACTGAGGATTGGCCTTCTCAAGGTACAGTAGGTCAGCATACTTCGGCGGTTCGGTCGAGAGCAGCTCCCAGCAATGTGCTGTCGTGCCCTCCGACAGACCCAACTTATCTTTGCTCAGTAGGACGCGCCCAGTTTCTGCGAAGTTGAGATGCAGAAGCACCGTTCGGTAGCTCAATCGCAATGCCTTCCAATGGTCTTTTAGGTCCTTCTCCAGCAGAGACTTATCCTCGTCCGACAAAGGACTGCCGCTCTGGTGAACCATGCGAATCTTGATACGTCCAGCGATGACGTGTGCTTCTGCCAAGCACTCGGCTAACGCAAGACGGAACGATGCAATCCACTCCTTGCGGAAGTCCGAAATCTTGCTCTCTTTGTCCGCGACCAACTTGGCAGCCGCAAGTGCGCCGGCGACGATGGCCGCCGCCAGTGCCATCTTGTCCTTGATCTCCATCTTTTCCCCCAGTGGAAATTGATAGTCCCCTTGCTCGACCCACTGTGACCCGCGCCATGATGCTTCGCAGAGTCGTCGGAGTTGGGACCTAGCCTGGGCTTTTGCTCCAGCAACCCAAACTGTCATAGGGTATCGGCAGAACGGGTTGGTGCTTGAGTGGGTCAATGATATCGGCAGGCCGGGCTGACCGGCTGCGTCAGCGTATTCCTACAACTGAAGTGATATTGAGGCGGCGGGTTCATAAGAGGCGCAATGACCCATTGCCGCGTTGCCGCGTTGCCGCGTTGCTCGTCATCAGAAGATTGCGACAGCCACAGGGGCTTCTGTCTCTCTTCCCGAGTGCCATGTCTGTCATACGGCAGCCGAGCAAGGCTGTGCGGGACGGGCGCGAACGAAAGTTTTGGTAGTGGACGAGATGGGGGTTACACGTTTGGGGGCGCAGAGGAGTTATGCGTCACCACTGCTTTCAACCAAGGGGATGGGTTATGTCGGGTTCGGGTGGTAGTGGATATGGCGGTGGATTTGGCCAGGGCGTGGATAGTTGCGAAAGTCTCGTCATTCACACGCAGCTTAGTTCGCCCGTTGCGCAGGTTGTAGGGCAGCTTCAAGTTGATGATGTCTTGGCAGTGCGCAGTAGGCCTGGGCAAGGCGTGACGCTGGTGGAGGCGGTATTTCAAGGCCAGGTGGCCGGCGGCATTGCTGCTCCACAGATTCACCGCCTCATGCAGTGCCTAACTGATGGCTATAAGTATCAAGCGACCGTAACGGCGATCAGCGGTGGACAGGTGAAAATCCGAGTCCAGGTGGTCTGACATGATCGTTGTGACGGGGGGGATTTATCGGGAGTTCTGTACCCGTCCTCGTTGGGACGAATACTTTGGTTCCGCAGGACGCGCAGCAGCTGCAATAGCTACCCTTGGTGGCGAAGTTGAATTGGTCGGATACGTCGACGAAGCGGCCAAAGCAGCCATTGGGGTTCGCACGCATTTTCTCGGGTCGCATGCGCGTTTCATTGCCCATGGCGTTGGTGAAGTGGCGGGCTTCCACTATGCACACGGGCTTCAGACGCCCACGATCCATCGTCCTGAGGAAGCGTATGACCCTATCGAGATCAACGCGACGCACGTCGTGAGCTTCGGCATGCTGATGGGTGAGGCGATCGTCACCTGCGATTACGCCGTCTATGACCCCCAGAATGTAGATGATCCGCGCCTTTTCTCTGGCAACGGTTCGACGGCGAAGCACTTAGCTCTCGTGCTGAACCTTCATGAGGCGAGGTCGTTGCTCCGTGCGCTGGGTACCACCCCCGACGAGATGGCTGCGAAACTTGCCGACGAGGCGGGCGCCGAGGTTGTCATCATCAAGCAGGGGCCGTTGGGTGCCCTTGTCTACGACAATGGCAAGGTCAGCCATGTGCCGGCCTACCGCACGCAGCGTGTATGGAAAATTGGATCGGGCGATCAGTTCGTGGCCCACTTCGCGTACGCGTGGATGGAAGAGCGACGGTCGGCTCACGAAGCCGCTGAGCGTGCCTCACGCGCCACGGCGCTTTACTGCAATGGCGAGACCGGCGTCTTTCCGACGCGAGAACAGCTGGACGCCTCTTCCCTGGTGCCCATCCAGATTGGCCGTTACCGAGAGGGTTATCGCGCCTGTGTCTACCTTGCCGGGCCGTTCTTCACGTTGGGGCAATTGTGGGTCGTTGAAGAAGCGAAGGCTGCACTGGAGGGCATGGGCTTCAGAGTGTTGTCCCCTTATCACGATGTCGGCCACGGTTCGGCGGACGATGTTGTGGGTAAGGATTTAGAGTTTCTCCGCCAGTGCGATGTGGTCTTGGCTATAGGCGACGGCATGGATCCTGGCACCATCTTTGAGGTGGGTTATGCGCGAGCGCTCGACAAGCCCGTGATCTTCTACGCGGAGAATGAGCCGGGGGAAGACCGCAAGATGATCGAAGGCTCACAATGCCTGATCTCGGATGATTTTGTCAGTGCGATTTACCTGACCGCCTGGGAGGCTGCAGGGGTATGAAGACGGCGTTGCTTCTTTCCGGCGGTATGGACTCCAGTGCATTGGCATGGTGGCTGCGTCCGGATATAGCCATCACCATCGACTACGGACAGCTGGCCGCCCAGGCTGAGGCCAATGCCGCCGCTGCCATCTGCGAGCTTCTTCAGATCCCACATATTCTTGTGCGTGTAGACTGCAGCGCACTTGGCTCCGGCGACATGGCGGGCGAGACGCCGGATCCCCATGCCCCCTCGACGGATTGGTGGCCTTACAGGAATCAGATGCTCATCACCTTCGCAGGTATGAAGGCTATTGCGATGGGTGCCTCGCGCCTTGTGATCGGTACCGTAGCTAGTGATGGTACGCACGCGGATGGGAGGCCACGCTTCTTCGAGCTCATCAATGAGCTTATGGTGTTTCAAGAAGGTCAGCTTACGGTGGAGGCTCCAGCCATCGCCATGACAACGGCCGAACTCGTGCGTCAGAGTGGAATCCCATCCAGTGCTCTTGCTTGGGCACACAGCTGCCATAAAGCGAACGTGTCATGCGGGCAATGCCGCGGCTGCAACAAGTACTTTGAGGTATACGATGAGCTGGGATTCGACCTTGAACGCGTTCATTCCACCATCGCCGCGAGCTGAGCCTCTGCGATATGCAGAGTACGTGTGGCCTATCGAAGCAAGTCGTTCCTTACCGACACCATCGAATACGCATTCATGGGCTGAGATCCTGGCGGCTAGGGAGAGTCGTCGCACCTTTGGCCCCCTTTCAGAAGCGTTGTTATCGGAGTTCCTTTGGCACCTGGCTGCCTGCAAGCGTAGTGCCGATTCTCCCATGGGGTTTCCCATCGAGAGGAGGGGCGTACCGTCTGCGGGAGCGATTCATCCGATTCACGTTCTAGTGGGCGACCCGCGTAGCGGTCGACTCGACCGCTACGACGGGCGAAGTCATGCTCTCGAGCGTCTGGCGATATCCATTCCACAGGCGCTCCTGAATGCCAGTACTAACTTGATGTCACCCCAAGAGGGAGCGCTTCTGCTGTTTGCTGCCGAGCCCGGGAAGACGGCGGCCAAGTACGAACACAGCGGCAGTCTGGTGTGGCGTGACGCCGGCGTACTTCAAGGTGGGTGCGCCCTGGTCGCGGAGGCAATGGGTCTCAATTTCTGCCTTTTGGGGATGACGGGCGAGCCCTGGGTCTCGTCTTTATCCGAGAAGGGTGAGTTGTGCGGCGTCGGAATTGCGCTTGTGGGCTCTCGCCCGTGATGGCATCACCTTGGCCGTGCGCAGTTCGCTCGGCAGGCGCTCGACAATGGTCTGAACCACGCTTGGCGAAGACATCATGTCGTGCCAAATGACCGCATCCAGTTCAGAGGCCATCACTCCGAGCCCTTCGCTAAAGGCCAGAAACTGCGCCTCCAGCGCGAGATAGTCACGCTCGACGGTGAGTGCAGAATCAAAAAAGCCGGCAAAGATGCCCGCCCGAAGGAGATGGATATCAAGGATTGCTACGTCATTCGCCTCCAGCCAATTGCGGGCTATCCAAGATGCGGTCTTGTATCCCACACCGGGACACGCCAGGAGCCAGTCACGAAGCGCGCGCCCCGACTGAATCGGAGCCGGTTCGGTGTCAAGGCGGCTCAGTGAGGCATGGAGGTACCGGGCCTTCTGCTTGGCAAAGCGATACAGGACGGTGCGCCCGTCGATTGTCAAAGGCTCCGATAGCCAAGCAGTGAGCGCCTCCAATGGCGGTGCGGCTCCATCGAAAGCGCCTTTGCGTCGCAGCTGTTCGTACGCTGCAACACCCACATTGGCAGGAATGCCATGTCCGCCGAGCAGGCACGCGGCAAGCTCCTGACGAAGCGTTGCCCCCAAACGGTAACGGATTGTCGATCCCGTCAGGCGGCGTGCGATGACCTGGTAGGCCCAATAGGCGGGAGTGGGGAAGGCATACACCTCTCCCCATCGGACGTTTCGAATGACTTCAGCATCAGGATCCGGTAGCTCGACGCTAATTGCCAGGGATCCCACCGTGACTGAGGCTAGTTGCATAGGGCCTCCTTGAACTCGTCGCTGAAGGATGTCGCCATCCACTGAATCAGGTCTACGCGCTCATACTTGTCCATGGCGTGAAGACGCCGGTGGAGAGTTTGGCGTCGACGCTGATTGTCCTGTCGCTCCCTGAAGCTTTCACCCAAGTAACGACTGTCGTGCAGGGCGTCGGGGACGGGGAAGTTCATCCATACGGTTTCTTCCCGTACGTCGGCGTGCGTCTTAGCCATGAATGTTTGCGTGCGCCAATGGGCTAAGTGCATCTCATAGAGCGGATTGGCGTACCCAGAGACCATGACCATGCAGGGCAATTGAGTCAGAACGCCAAGAAGCCTTTTGTGATCAGCATCTGTGTATTCGTAACGATACAGGCGGCCACCGCGACGAGTCTCCTGTAGATAGGGAGGATCGCAATAGATGAGTTCCGTACCCGAGAACGGAAATGCTTCAAGATAGGTAACGGCATCGCCAGCCACCAATTCGATGTGGTCTGGTGTGTTTCCGTGCAAGCGCGACAGTACTTCCGGGTCACGCTCAATGCCAATATTTCGAACGGCAGCTTTCTTGTGGCGCATAACCGCACCACCACCAAGATGGGACTCGATGTAGGTACTGTGCTTTGGCATCAGATTGATCAGATGCTGGTAGCACTTTCCTTTCCCACCTGGATATTTCATGGGCGAATCATCGGCAAAAATGCCGATGATGTCAAATGCTATCCGACTAACGACTGCGCCTTAGATGAAAGAGGAATCAACGCGGCCCTCTCCGCTGAGCCGCTCGTAGAACAGATAGCCCGCGCGACATATCTCTGGCATTGCCTCCGCGGGCGCGCGAAACGTGATCAATACTGGCAGTGGGCTGATGGACTGCTCAGCTTGCAAGAGCTGCGCGCAGCCCCTGGCGATACGTTCAGCCTGTCGCGGGTCACCAACGATCACGGCCAAGAGGGAGGCATCCTCAAAACGAACCCCTCGACGAATCTCAATGAGGTAGGCGGCTTGGACGTCTTGTTCGGCTTCAAGGCGTTTGCGTAGGAGCGATACAAGTCGGTCCACAGGCCTCGATGGAGGGCTGGCCTGTACGGTGTCATCCTCTTCCAGGTGCTCAAGCGAAAATGTACCGATGCGTTCCCCTGTAAGCAGGGCGCGGATCTCCTCCGGATAAATGGCCATATGAGCGTCATTGGGATCCAGCATGAGCGTCGCGCCGAGTGTCAGTCCAAACAGCTCCCGCCCCGCCATGGCAACAATGCCTACGCGACCATCGGCCGCGATCTGCGCTCTCAATAAATCACTGAAAAACGGCAAGACAGGGCGGCCGGTGTCAGGGTGCGTGAACTGAATGAATTGCATCCTCCCCTTCGGCGGGGCGAGGGCGGGGACATGGGCATAGACCGTAGCGTCCAGTAGGGCTCGTAGAAACGCCTCTTCGCGACCAGGATCCATGCGAGCCTGTGCCATCAATTCTTGCAACTCCCTGGCGGACGTGGCTGATCTGCGCATAGTCACCTCAACTGGTGGCCCTGAGCGCGTTGCGTAAATAGCAATGCGCGATGATACATATATATATCATGCGGGCATCCAGCTTGAGGTGAATCTGCCGGGAGGTGGCCCACTGAACACCCCGCTGGTACTGACCATGGGTGTCAGGGGCGCTTACGGCTATATTCTGGAAAGGTCCGCTATCGACCGATGGTGTTGAAAAAGTCGTCATTTCGCCAGTGGCTCGTCGGTCCGATGATGAGTTGGTCGGTTCCCAAGTGAAGAATCGACAGGCAAACGCTCTGGCTCTGTCATGCGGGGACCACATCGATCCCTTTGGTCACCTTCGGCA
>NZ_JBFTKN010000012.1:0-144963 GCF_056395965.1 Dyella sp. 05T440 | reverse complement strand
GGTCGCGTTGAGCTGCGACATGTTCACTGCGTCAGTCGCTGCCACGCCAGCCGTCACGTTCTTGAGCGTGCGGGTGTTGCCGTTCTTGTCGGCAAAGTCGACCGCCACACCATCGGTGGCCTTGCCCACGGTCAGGTCGGCACCGGCCGAAGCCTGCTGCACCAAGCCCACGGTGCCGCTGTTGATCTGGTTGGTGATGTTGTTGATCGACGTCGTGTTACCCGCGATGGCCGTGGTGTTGCCGGCGATGTCGGTGGTGTTCTGCGCCACCTGCTGGTTGGTGGCATACAGCTGCGAGCCGTTCACCGCATCGGTGCTGGCAGCAGACAGGGCGCCGTTCTTGACGTTCGTCACCTGCACCGGCGTGCCGGCATTGCCCAGGGTCACCGTGTCATGCGCTGCCGAATCGTACTTCACCGCATCCGCGAGCTGACCATTCATGCCGGCAATGGTCGTGTTGATGGTGGAGATGCTGCCTTCGTTGGTGGTGACGCGGTTGCCAAGGTTGGTGATSGCCGTGGTGTTGCCAGCCACGTTGGCATTGGTCGCGTTGAGCTGCGACATGTTCACCGCATCGGTCGCGGCCACGCCGGCCGTGACGTTCTTGAGCGTGCGGCTGTTGCCGTTCTTGTCGGCAAAGTTCACGGCGGCACCATCGGTGCTCTTGCCGACGGTCAGATCGGCACCGGCCGCGGCCTGCTGCACCAAGCCCACGGTGCCGTTGTTGATCTGGTTGGTGATGTTGCTGATCGACGTGGTGTTACCGGCGATGTCACTGGTGTTCTGCGCCACCTGCTGGTTGGTCGCATAGAGCTGGGAGCCGTTCACCGCATCGGTGCTGGCGGCGGAGAGCGTACCGTTCGCAACATTGGTCACCTTGTTACCGCCCATGCTGGCCGTCTGGCCGGCGCCCACGGTCAGGCCGCCATTGGCAGTGAGCATGCCGCTGAAGGTCGGATTGCTGACAACGCCCATCGTGATGGTATTGCCGCTGCGCGCCACCGTGGCATTGGTGCCAGCTGCGAAGTTGGCCGTGCCGCCCGGCGCGATGTTCTGCGAGGTGGCGCCAGCGTCGGCGCTCAGATTCCAGCCCTTGTTGGCGGTGGTGTTGGCCGTATTCGCGGTGGTTTGCGCCGTGGTCACAGCCGTATTGAGCGTGCCGAGCGCGGTATCGACCTTGCTGAAGCCGCTGCTGACGGTGGTGGCCGCACCGGCGGTGCCGCCGATGCTGTTGGCGTTGGCCAGCGTGTAGCTCGGCGCATTGATCGCGCCGTTGGCACCAACCGTCGTGCCCAGTGCGCTTGCCGTGGTGCTGGCAACGTTGTTGACCTTGGCATCTTCAGACTGCAGCTGGCTGAGGTTGACTGCGTCGGTGGCGTTTGCGCCAGCGGCCACATTGGTCAGGCGACGCTCTTTGCCCGCCGAGCCCAGCGACACTTCGCCATTGGCCGCAGAGGCGGTGCCAGACAGTGCAGCGGTACCTGGGTTGTAGCCAGCCGTCGCCAGATTGGCGGTGGTCGTGGAGTTTGCGCCCAGTGCGACCGAGTTTGTGGTTGAGGCGACGGCGCCGGCGCCGAGTGCTACCGCACTATTGCCACCGGCAATGGCTGCGCCACCAATGGCAACCGCCTCTCCTCCCGTCGCGCTGGAATCGGCCTGCACGCTGTTGGTATGGAAGTACTTGATGCCCGCACCATTGTTGATGTTGGTAATGGTGGTGTTGAGCTTGCCCAGCGCGGTATCCACCTTAGTGAAGCCCGTACCCACGTCGGTCGCCGCACCCGCGGTGCCGGCAATGCTGTTGGCGTTGGCCAGTGCATAGCTGGGGCCGGTGACAGCGCCCGTGCTGCTGTTGAACGCGGCGCCGCCGCCCAGAGCCGTGACGACCGGGGTGAGCTGCGACACGTTCACAGCATCTGTAGGAGCCGTACCGGCGGCCATATTGATCAGCTGGCGCGTCTGCGGAACAGCAGCAGTGACCGGAGCGGTGCCGCCAGGGTAGTTGGGGGCAATCGGGCTGGCCCCGAGGCCCACGGAAACCACGTTGTTGCGTCCATTGTCGCTCGAGCCCGCGCCAAGGGCGACGGTGCTGCGGCCGGTGGCGCCCGAGGCGGCGCCGATGGCCAGGCTATCCATACCGTTGGAGTACGCGCCGTAACCCATGGCGATGCCGCCTTGCAGGCTGGTCGCATGCGTGCCCATGGCGAGAGCCGAATAGCCGTAGTAGACACCACTGCCACTGGCACAGGCGGCCGACGCAATGGCACCTGCACCGATGGCGATACCTTCCGAGTTCGCAATTGCGTCCGTGCCGCTGCCGTAGGTCATGGTTATCGTTCCCGCCGACCCCGAGCAAGCATCGTTGTTGCCGATAAATTGGGCGGCGCTGACATGGGTGGATGCGGTCGCGCTCATCAGACCAACGGCAATGGTGGCCGCCACAGCGGCGGCACTGCTGCCACGTGCCTTGGACGTCTTCTTGCGGCCTTTGGCCATTTCAGATGCGACGACCCAGCGGCAGGTGGTGGCGTTCCAGACGATGCGATAAATGGTGTTCATTGAGTAACCTAGCGGATGATGATGGTGTCGGTGGACGACTGTTTCGTCCTCATCAGCAAGGCTACGGACCGGGCCTTTGGGCCTATATCAGAGGCCTCTCAAAACCATCTCAGACGACTCTCAATTTGCGCTGCAACGACGATGCAGTGATCCAGCCGCTTTCGATTTCCGCCCACCGGTGATACTGGCGATAGGCGCAAAAAGAAGGCCGCGCAGTGCGCGGCCTTATCTTGTTGCTTCTGATAACGAGCTATCAGCTCACGGTGGCCGGCAAGTTCTCTGCCGCTTCCGTAGTCACCACCAGTTCGCCCTCGTTGACGCTCAGGCGCACCTTGCCGCCATCGGCCAGCTTGCCGAACAGCAGTTCGTCGGCCAGTGCACGCTTCACCTTCTCCTGGATCACGCGAGCCATCGGACGTGCGCCCATCTGCGGATCGAAACCATGCTCCGCCAACCAGCGGCGGGCATCGGCGTCGACATCCAGGCTCACGTGCTTCTCGGTGAGCTGGGCTTCCAGTTCGATCAGGAACTTGTCCACCACGCGCAGGATGTGATCGAAGTCCAGCGCATTGAACTGGATGATCGCGTCCAGGCGGTTGCGGAATTCCGGCGTGAAGCTGCGGCGGATCACCTCCATCGCATCCATCGAATGGTTCTGCTTGACGAAGCCGATGCCGCGACGCGACGCCTGCTGCGCACCTGCATTGGTGGTCATCACCACCACCACGTTCTTGAAGTTCGCTTCGCGACCATTGGTGTCGGTGAGCACGCCGCGATCCATCACCTGCAGCAGGATGTTGAATACATCCGGATGCGCCTTCTCGATTTCATCCAGCAACAGCACCGCATGCGGATGCTTGGTCACAGCTTCCGTGAGCAGGCCGCCCTGATCGAAGCCGACGTAGCCCGGAGGTGCACCGACCAGGCGCGAGACCGAATGCGCTTCCATGTACTCGGACATGTCGAAGCGGATCATCTCGATGCCCAGCTGCATCGCCAGCTGCTTGGTCACTTCCGTCTTGCCCACGCCGGTGGGGCCGGCGAGCAGGAAGCAACCGATCGGCTTGGACGGATCGGCCAGACCCGAACGCGCCATCTTGATCGACGCGGCCAGCGCTTCGATCGCGGGGTCCTGGCCGAACACCACCATTTTCAGGTTGCGCTCGAGGTTCTTCAGCACGTCACGATCCGACGCCGACACCTGTTTGGCCGGGATGCGCGCCATCTTGGCCACGATGTATTCGACTTCGGGCACATCCACCCTGCCCGTGCGCTGATCGGCCGGCAACAGGCGCTGGCGCGCACCGGCCTCGTCGATCACGTCGATGGCCTTGTCCGGCAGCAGGCGATCGGGAATGTGCTTCACCGACAGATCCACCGCCGCCTTGAGCGCTTCGCTGGTGTAGGTGACGTTGTGGTGTTCCTCGAAACGCGAACGCAGGCCCTTGAGGATTTCCAGACTGTCGGCCACGGTCGGCTCGACCACGTCGATCTTCTGGAAGCGACGGGCCAGAGCGCGATCCTTTTCGAAGATGCCGCGGAATTCCTGGAACGTGGTGGAACCGATGCAGCGCAGCTCGCCCGAGGCCAGCATGGGCTTGATCAGGTTGCTCGCATCCATGGTGCCGCCCGATGCCGAACCTGCACCGATGATGGTGTGGATCTCATCGATGAACAGGATGGCGCCAGTCTGCTTCTTCAGCTGGTTGATGACGGCCTTGAGACGCTTCTCGAAGTCGCCGCGATACTTGGTGCCGGCGACCAGCGCACCCAGGTCCAGCGACCAGATGGTGGCGTTCTCCAGCACTTCGGGTACTTCGCCGTCGACGATGCGCTTGGCCAGGCCTTCGGCCAGGGCCGTCTTGCCCACGCCGGCCTCGCCCACGTAGAGCGGGTTGTTCTTGCGGCGGCGGCACAGCACCTGGATGGTGCGCTCGATTTCGTCCTGGCGGCCGATCAGCGGATCGATCTTGCCTTCCAGCGCCAGCTCGTTGAGGTTGCTGGCGTATTCGCTGAGCGGATTGCCCTTGGGCTCGCCGTCTTCACTCTCGCGCTCGGTGCCCGGCATGCTCGACGACGGCTCGTCGCCGATCTTGGCGATACCGTGCGAAATATAGTTGACCACGTCCAGGCGGGTGATCTCCTGCTGGTGCAGGAAATACACGGCGTGCGAATCCTTTTCGCCGAAGATCGCCACCAGCACGTTCGCGCCGGTGACTTCTTTACGGCCCGAAGACTGTACGTGATAAACCGCGCGCTGCAGCACGCGCTGGAAGCCGAGGGTGGGCTGGGTATCGCGCTCGTCCCCGTGCGGCAATACCGGTACGGTTTCGGCAATGATCTTTTCCAGCTCGCGCGACAGGCGCGGCAGGTCGACGCCGCAGGCGCGCAGTGCGCCCAGGGCCGACTGGTTTTCGGTAAGAGCGAGCAGCAAATGTTCCACCGTCATGAATTCATGACGCTGCTCGCGGGCCTGCTTGTAGCACTGGCCGATGGTGACTTCGAGATCCTTGCTGAACATCCGGACCTACTCCGCTGTGTGGCTGGGCGTCACGCGCCCCGATAGCTACGAAATGGGGGTGCTGGAAGGCTCTTCAATATCCGTGCCAGGGACGGGCTGTGAGATGGGTAGCGTGGGCGCCAGAACCGACCTTGGCAGATCCTCTCTACACACCTTTCATTACCTCTTTTCAGAGCTTTTCCATAGTGCACAACAAAGGGTGCTGATGAGCACGTGAATATTCGTTCACCTGGGTCACCTTGGTTTCCGCGACTTCCCGGGTAAACACCCCGCACACGCCTTTTCCGCGCGTATGCACGTGAAGCATGACTTGCACCGCACGTTCCTGGTCCAGACTGAAAAAACTTCTCAGCACTTCGACCACAAAATCCATCGGTGTGAAATCGTCGTTCAGCAGTACCACCTGGAAGAGCGGCGGGCGAGCCACCTCCGGACGGGAGGTTTCCAGCGCCAGGCCGTGACCGCTGCCTTGTTCGTGTTCGGGTTCGTGAGCCATGGGTCTACGTGAAATTTCCTTGGGGAAAGTATAGCGCCGGGCACCCGGGATGCTCCCAAGGGGCACCGCCGAAGGCAGATCGCCTTCAGGTGATGGCACAATGACCGCTTTTCCAGTGCCACTAGCGTCGCCATATACCCCCGATGGCCGATTCCTCTCCCATTCCCCTGCAAGTCTGGTGCCCACACGTGACCGTGGCCTGCGTGGTTGCCGACGGCGACCGCTTCCTCATGGTCGAAGAGGAGGTCAACGGCCGCCTCGCCTATAACCAGCCGGCGGGCCATTTGGACGACAAAGAGAGCCTGCTGACCGCCGCCGTGCGGGAAACGCTGGAGGAAACGGGCTGGACGGTGGTCCCCGAGCACCTGATCGGCGTCCACCAGTGGCGCAGCACCGAGCATGGCGACGGCGTGGTGCGCTTCAGTTTTGCGGCTCGGGCGGTGAGTCACGATCCCGGGCGCCCGCTCGACGAGGGCATCCGCCAGGCCCTGTGGCTCACCCGCGACGAAATTGTGGCACTGGGTGACCAATTGCGCAGTCCACTGGTGCTGATGAGCATCGACGCCTGGCTGAGCGGACAGCGATACCCGCTGCACCTGCTGCACAGCCTGCTCGCCGAGGATCGTTACCCATGAAAGTGATGCTCGGTGTCTCCGGCGGCGTCGACTCTTCGGTGGCCGCCTTGCTGCTGCAGCAGGGTGGCTACGAGGTCGAAGGCCTGTTCATGCAGAACTGGGAAGAAGACGACCGCGACGGCCCCTGCACCACCGATATCGATCGCAAGGATGCCGTGGCCGTGTGCGGGCGGCTGGGCATTCCGTTCCATGCGCGCAATTTCGCCGCCGAGTATTGGGCTGGCGTGTTCGAGCACTTTCTTGCCGAATATCGCGCCGGTCGCACGCCCAATCCGGACGTGCTGTGCAATCGCGAGATCAAGTTCAAGACCTTCCTGGATGAGGCCCGCGCGCTGGGCGCCGACAAGATCGCCACCGGCCACTACGCCCGCGTGGATTTCCATGAAGGCAAATATCGCCTGCTGCGCGCGGTGGATGCGTCCAAGGACCAGACCTACTTTCTTCACGCGCTGGGCCAGCAGCAGCTCAGCGCCACGCTGTTTCCGGTCGGCGAGATCGAAAAGCCGCTGGTGCGCCAGATGGCCCAGGAGGCCGCGCTGCCGACGCACGCGAAAAAGGATTCCACCGGCATCTGCTTTATCGGCGAGCGCGACTTCCGCAGCTTTCTTGCCCAGTACCTGCCCGCCCAGCCCGGCCCGATGCGCACGCCCGATGGGCAGACCGTGGGCGAGCACCAGGGCGCGATGTATTACACCCTGGGCCAGCGCAACGGCCTGGGGATCGGCGGACGCCATGGCGCCAGCGGCGAGGCGTGGTACGTGGTCGGCAAGGATGTGCCGGCCAACGTGCTGTATGTTGCGCAGGGCGGCGAGAACCATTGGCTTTATTCCAAGCGCCTGCACGCCGAGCCGCCGACCTGGGTGGCGGGCGAGCCGCCGGCGAGACAGTTCCGTTGCACCGCCAAGACGCGCTACCGCCAGGCCGACCAGGCTTGCGAGGTGTTTGTGCGGGACGACGGGCTGGAGGTGGTGTTCGACCAGCCCCAGCGGGCCGTCACGCCCGGCCAGTCGGTGGTTTTCTACGACGGCGAGGCCTGTCTCGGCGGTGCCGTGATCGACCGCACCGACGCTCCCTTTGGCGGCTGGAATGATGCCGCTACTTCTTCCGCCCTCTCCGAGGCACTGACCGGTGTTTGAAATTTTCGCGATGAACGAAGAGCGCGTGTTGGCCCTGGCGGGTTTGTTCCAGGCCACCACGCTCGCCCAGCAGCTGGCCAACGATGGCCGCTGCGACGACATCGCCATGGCCTCGAGCATGGCCAGCGTGTTCCGCATCGATGCACCGTCGGTCGTGGGCGTGTACGGCGATGTCGGCGCCGTGCGCCTGGGCCTGCGCCAGCTGATCACCCTGCTCGACGAGAACAACCGCGATGTGGCCATCACGCGCATGGCCTTCACGGTGATGCGCCTGGAGCGCAGCCTGTCACGCCGCAGCGATCTGCTGGATCGCCTGCAGCAAGGCATCGCCGCCGCGCAGCGACAGGTCGAACACTTCGGTGCGGATTCGCCGCAAGTGGTGAAGCGTCTGGCCGAGCTGTATGCCGGCACGCTTTCCACGCTCAAGCCGCGCGTGATGGTCACCGGCAATCCGCAGCAGTTGCAGCAGCCGGCCGTGGTCGAAAAGGTTCGCACCAACCTGCTCGCCGCCGTGCGTTCGGCCGTGTTGTGGCGGCAGCTGGGCGGGCGCCAGTGGCAGATGCTGCTGTATCGCAAGCAGTGCAGCATGTTGGCGCGTGGGCTGTTGACGGGTTCGACCATCAACAACCCCTGAGGGCTTGCGCTCAGTCGGTCATCAACTGAGCTTTGCCGCGCCCCTTGACCAGCAGCCACACCGCCGCCGCAACACCGACGACCACCGTAATCGTCACATAGTGCGCAGCGGCCATGCGTCCGGCCGTCCCGGCGAGGTAGCCGATAAAGGTGGCGGTGCAGGCACCGAACACGGCATAAGCCACGTTGTAGGCGAAGGAAATGCCGGAGAAACGGATCGGCGCCGGAAACGCCGCCACCATGATGGTGGGCACCACCGCCACGGTACCGACCAGAAAACCGGTGAGCCCATACAGCGGCAGAAAATGCGCGCCGCCTGCCGCCAGATCACCGAACAGCGCATAGGTGACAGTCACCAAGGCGACCGAGCCGGCGATCAGTGTCCAGGCGGCGCCAATGCGATCGACCAGCCAGCCAAATGCCACGCAGCCCACGCATAGGCAAAAAGCGGCGATGCTATTGCCCAGGAAGGCCACGTCAGCAGGAATGCCGAACGACTTCTGCGCCAGGCTGGGCAGTCCCAGAATCAGCACCAGGATGGCCGCGGTGAGCGTCCAGGTGACCGCCATGGAAATGGCCACGCTGGCGCCATGACCCGCCAGCACGGTTCGCAGCGGCAAGCCCTCGCTCAATGCCTTGCGCGCATGCAGCTCGGCAAATACCGGCGTTTCGCTCAACCAGCGACGCAGCCACACGGCCACCAGGCCGAACACGCCGCCCAGCACAAACGGCAGGCGCCACCATCCGCGCAACACATCGGCGGGCGAAAAGTGATGGTTCATCCATGCGGCCGTCAGCGAGCCGATCAGGATGCCCGCGGTGAGGCCGGAGGTGAGGCATGCACAGGCAAAACCGACCCGCCCGCGCGGCGCGTGCTCGGCCACGAACACCCAGGCGCCCGGCACTTCGCCACCAATCGCCACGCCTTGCATCACGCGCAGGCACAGCAACAGCAGCGGCGCCAGCAGCCCCACCGAGGCATAGACCGGCAGCGCGCCAATCGCCAGCGTCGGCAGCGCCATCAGGAAAACGCTCAGCGTGAACATGCGCTTGCGACCCTGCCGGTCGCCGAAGTGAGCCATCACGATGCCGCCCAGCGGTCGGGCCAGATAGCCCGCGGCGAAGATCGCGTAAGTCTGCAACTGGGCCAGCCACTGCGGCATGTCCGGCGGAAAAAACAGGTGGCTCAGCGGCAGTGCAAAAAACACGAACACCACGAAATCGTAAAACTCCAGCGCGCCGCCCAGCGAGGCGAGCAGCAGGGTCTGGATGTCACGCGCGCCCATGCGGCGGACGGGGGCTGCCAAGGTTGGCGTGGTCGGAAATGCTTGCGTCATCGAAGGATCCTGCAGTACCAGGCGAAAGCGACGGGGCAGCATACACAAAGGAAAAGCCTCTTCGGTATGTAAGCCTTCACCGATCTGGACCGGGACGTGGACTACTCCTATGGCCAATTTTGTTAGCCTACGCGTACTCGAGCCATGCACTAAGAGCCTGTTTCAAATCGGGATCGTTGTGGAAGTCACGCATGGATGCGCTCGAGCCATTCCCTGAAAATCTGGCAAGGAGAGTCCCCGTGAATATGGGCAAGCGTTTGGGAGCAGAGTTTTTTGGCACGTTCTGGCTGGTCTTTGGCGGCTGCGGCAGCGCAGTCTTCGCGGCAACCTTCCCTGAGTTGGGCATTGGATTTGCAGGCGTCGCCCTCGCCTTCGGCCTCACCGTGGTGACCATGGCGTATGCGGTGGGTCATATTTCCGGTGCGCACTTCAATCCCGCAGTAACTGCAGGCATGTGGGCCAGCGGCCGTTTCCCGGCCAAGGACGTGATCCCTTACTGGATCGCACAAGTGGTGGGCGGCGTGGCTGCCGGCGCCACCATCTACCTGATCGCCAGCGGCAGGCCGGTGTTTGATCCGGTGGCAGGCGGCTTTGCCTCCAACGGCTACGGCGAGCATTCGCCGGGGCAGTATTCGTTGGTGGCCTGCATGGTTGCGGAGTTCGTGCTGACCGCGTTCTTCCTGATCGTGATCAACGGCACCACGCACAAACTGGCGCCGACTGGCTTTGCGCCGCTGGCCATCGGCCTCGCGCTCACGCTGATCCACCTGATCTCCATCCCGATTACCAACACCTCGGTCAATCCGGCGCGCAGCACCGCGGTTGCGGTATTCCAGGGCAGCTGGGCCATGGGGCAGCTGTGGATGTTCTGGGTGGTTCCGCTGATCGGCGGCATCGTGGGCGGCCTGATCTATCGCCACCTGCTGGACTGGCACGACTAAGCGCCTGACCATTGCTCCACCTCGAAATCCAGCGGCTTATTCGAGCCGCTGGATTTTTTTATGGGTACGTCGACGCCTCAGGCTTCGTACAACTCGATCGGAAGACCGTCGGGGTCGGCGAAGAAAGTGAAGCGGCGATCGGTGAATTCATCCACGCGCACGGGTTCGCAGGCCACACCGCGCTGCTCCAGCGTGGCGATCACCGCGTCCACGTCTGGCACGGCAAACGCGAGATGGCGCAATCCTTGTGCCTCGGGCCGTGATGGCCGCGGCGGTGGCGACGGAAACGAAAACAGCTCGAGGCTGACGCCCGGCGAGACTTCCAGATCCAGTTTCCACGAGTTGCGCCCAGCGCGGTACACCTCGCGAATGACGCGAAAACCCAGCGTCTGGGTGTAGAACGCTTTCGACCGCGCATAGTCCGAACAAATCAACGCCACATGATGGATGGCGGGCAGCAAACTCGACGCCATGCCTTCAGGCCTCTGCAAAGGGAAAAGTGAGCACGTCGGCGATCGCGTCCGTGCCCACCAGGCACATCAGGAGACGCTCGATACCCATGGCCACGCCGGCGCAATCGGGCATCGCGTCCAACGTGTCCAGCAGGTTCTCGTCCATCGGAATGGCCGGTTGGCCGCGCGATTGACGTACCGCGTTGTCGCGCTCGAAACGCCGACGTTGTTCGGCCGCGTCGTTGAGCTCGTGATAGCCATTGGCCAGCTCATAGCGCCCCAGAAAAAGCTCAAAGCGCTCGGCCAGCGGAGGATCGCCCGGCCGCACTTTCGCGAGCGCGCACTGCGAGGCGGGATAGTCATGGATCACGGTGATGCGGTTGCGCGGAAACGAGGGCTGCAGGCGATGGGTGATGAGCAGATCAAGCCAGTCGTCGCGCGTCAGCCCGTCCGGATGGATGTTGAATTCCTCAAGCGCCAACTGCAGCTGCTCGATCGGCGCGTGCGCCGGATCGATGCCAAGCTCGTCGATGAAGAGCTGCCGGTAGCCTTCGATGCATATTTCCGCGCGCGATCCCATCATCGCCAGTGCAGCCTCGACGAGCGCGATGGTTTCTTCCATCAGCTGCCGATGATCCCAGCCCACGCGATACCACTCGAGCATGGTGAACTCGGGGTTGTGGCGACCGCCGGCCTCACCGTTGCGAAACACGCGGCCCATCTCGTAGCAGTCGCCAACACCGGCGGCCAGCAAGCGCTTCAACGGATATTCCGGCGAGGTGCGCATCCAGCGTTCGCGTGCACCGGCATCGACATGGCCACTGAAACGAGCGCTGAAACTCTCGATGTTCGGATCGGTGTTGCCGGCTGCCGACAGGATTGGCGTTTCCACTTCCAGCACATTGCGTTCGGCGAAGAACGCCCGGATCAGCGCGTATAGCCGTGCGCGCAGATGCAGGCGCCCTGCCATGTGCAGGTTCATGCGCCACCCTCGTGGGTGGCGAGCAGCTCGAGCAGGCGCGCCTCGTCCCACACTTCCACGCCCAGTTCCTGCGCCTTGTCGAGCTTGGAACCGGCCGCCTCGCCCGCCACCACGAAGCTGGTCTTCTTGGACACCGAACCGGCAACCTTGGCGCCCAACGCCTCCAGCCGCTCCTTGGCGGCGTCGCGACTCAGCGACGACAGCGTGCCGGTGAGCACGATGGTCTGGCCTTCCAGCGGCGCGGTGGCGGCCTTGGTGCTCTTGGGAATGGCATTGAGCAACTCCCACATGGCCGCGTCCGCTTCGCGCAGCTGCTGCAGCTTCGCCTTGTCGGCAAGAAAAGCTTCGAGATTGGTCAATGCCGCCGAAGGCAAACCGGCCGTCACCCAATGCGCAGGTCCGGCCGCAACCAGCTTGTCCAGTGAGGTAAACCGTTCGGCCAGCAGCTTGGTGCTCTTGGGACCGAGCTTGCTCACGCCCGCCATATCCAGCAGCAATGCCAGATCCAGGCGCTGGTGCAGCTTGGGCGAAGGATGGGTTTCATCGGAAAACACGATGCCCGAAGCGAGCAAGGCATCGACCACTTCCTGATTGCCGTCCTGCGCGAAGAACGCGGCGATGGAACGCGCGACTTCATCGCCGATGTCCGGCAACACCCGCAGCACCGCCGCCGGCATGCGACGGATCACCGCCAGGCTGCCCAGCCACGCCGCCAGCGTCTTCGCCGTGCTTTCGCCGATATGCATGATGCCCAGCGCAAACAGGAAGCGAGGCAGGCTGGTGTGCTTGCTGGCCTCGATCGCCTCGATCAGGTTCTCGGCCCACTTGGTGGCCACCTTGCCCTGCTTGACGGTTTCCGGTGTGGAGCCATCGCTCTCATCGGCACGCCGCTTCATCTCCAGGAAATCGTCCAGCGTCAGCGAGTAGAGATCGGCGGGCGTATGCACATAGCCGAAATCCACCAGTGCTTCCACGAAGCGCTCGCCCAGGCCGTCGATGTCCATGGCGCGCCGCGCGGCGAAATGAATCAGCGCTTCCTTGCGTTGCGCCGCGCAGATCAGGCCGCCCGAGCAGCGCCAGGCGGCTTCGCCTTCTTCGCGTACCAAGGCCGAGTTGCACACTGGGCAATGCGTGGGCATATGCCAGGGATGCGTATGCGGCGGACGCAGTTCGGGCATCACGCGCACGACTTCGGGAATCACGTCGCCGGCGCGCCGTACGATCACCGTGTCACCAACGCGCACATCCAGGCGTGCCACCTGGTCGGCGTTGTGCAAGGTGGCATTGCTGACCGTAACGCCGCCCACCTGCACCGGTTTAAGGCGGGCCAGCGGCGTGGCCGCGCCGGTGCGGCCGATATTGATCTCGATCGCTTCGACCGTGGTGGTCTGCTCCTGCGCCGGGAACTTGTGCGCCACCGCCCAACGCGGCGCGCGGGACACGAAGCCCATTTCACGCTGGCCCGCGTAGTCGTCCAGCTTGTACACCACGCCGTCGATATCGTAGGGAAGCTTGTCGCGCTTGGCGCCGATGCGCCGGTAGTAGGCGATCAGACCATCGAAACCCTTGGCGCTGCCCACTTCGGGCGACACCGGAAAACCCCAGTCGCGCAGCTTGGCCAAGGTCTTGGAATGCGTGGCCGGCAGCTCGCCGCCCCGCACGTCGCCCACCGCGTAAGCAAAGAAGCTCAGCTTGCGGCGCGCCGTGATGGCCGGATCGAGCTGGCGCAGCGAGCCTGCCGCGCCATTGCGCGGATTGGCCAGGGTCTTCTCGCCATGCTCGCGGGCGCGTGCATTGAAGGCTTCGAAATCCTTGTGCAGCATGATCACTTCGCCGCGCACTTCCAGCACGCGCGGCCAGCCTTCGCCGCGCAGGCGCAGCGGAATCGCACGTACGGTGCGCAAGTTGGCGGTGACGTCCTCACCGGTCTCGCCATCGCCGCGCGTCGCGCCCTGCACGAACACGCCGTTTTCGTAGCGCAGGCTGATCGCCAGGCCATCGAGTTTGGGCTCGACCGAAAACTCAGGGTTGCGACGGTCCAGGGTCTGCTCGATGCGGCGCTCGAACTCGGCAATCTCGCGGAAGCGTTCGCGATCGCCCTCGCCGTCCAGTTCGAAGGCGTTGTTCAACGACAGCATCGGTATCACGTGACGCACTTCGGCGAAGCCGCCTTGGGCACGCGCACCGACTCGCCGCGTGGGCGAGTCGGGCGTGGCCAGCTCCGGGTGTGCCTGTTCGAGCGCTTCCAGCGCGCGCATGGCGCGGTCGTACTCGGCGTCCGTGATCTCGGGGTCGTCGAGTACGTGGTAGCGATGGTTCGCGCGTTCAATCTTGTCGCGCAGTTCGGCGGCCTGGGCGCGCCAATCGGTGGCCTGACTCTGGCTCATGCGGGTGTCCTCATGAGCGGAAGTTTACCTAAGCTCGACTCGCTTCGGCCCGATTGCCTGTAAATCCCGCGGCAGTCGTGAAGAAGGCGTGCATAAGGGCGTCAGCGATGCAGATCGCCCGACGCTTCAGGTTGATATTCGATGTCCAGCACGCGCAGCTCACGGCGGTGGCCGTCCGGCGTGGGCCATTCGATATGCTGGCCCACCTTCAGGCCGAGCAACGCACTACCCACGGGCGCCAGGATCGACACCGTGCCCGGCACCCCGGCGCCGGCGGGATACACCAGGGTGACAGTCAACTCGTCGCCGCCATCGTCGTCCTTGAAGGTGACCACGGAGTTCATGGTGACCACGTCCGGCGGTATCGCCGAAGACTCCACCACGTCGGCACGATCGAGCTCGCCGCGCAGCGCCTGGTATTGCCCGGCCTGCACCGGTGGCATGCGCTCGAGCATGGCTTCAAGGCGATCCAGGTCGCGTGTGGAAATGACAATCGGTGGCTTGCTGCTCATAGGGACTCCTGTCGTGCGGATGCGCCTGCGACGATCCGCCAGCTATCGCAAAAAGAGACGCGCCGGGACGCTGCCGCCCCGGCGCGATCGATTCATCGTGGTTTGCCGTTCACCGTTGCTCGTCGGGCTGCTTCGCTGTTGCGAGTTGACGCGGTGCGCACACGCGCACCCCAAAGATGAAACGCAGCCGACTTTGGACGCAGCGACCCGCAAAAGCAAGCTGCCATAGCAGCTATCATAATGAGACATGTCCGAGAATTTGGCCGCCACCCAAACCAACCTTCCCGTGCCGCCGCCAGGCGAGGAAGCGCCGGCTCCTGCTCCGCCACCGGAGTCCTCGCGCGATCGCTATCGCGGATTGATCTGGCTGGTGGCTGCCGCCTTCTTCATGCAGGCGCTGGACTCCACCATCGTCAACACGGCCGTGCCGGCGATGGCCGAGGCCTTGAACGTCACGCCGCTGGGCATGCGCACCGCGCTCACCAGTTACGTGCTGACGCTGGCGATCTTTATTCCCGCCAGCCCATGGTTGTGCGACCGCTTCGGCACGCGGCGCATCTTTGCGCTCGCCATCGCCACCTTCACCGTCGGCTCGCTGTTGTGCGGCATCGCGCAGAGCCTGCCGCAGCTGGTCGCCGCGCGAGTGCTGCAGGGCCTGGGCGGCGCGGCGCTGATGCCGGTGGGCCGCTACGTCCTCGTGCGCAGCGTCGACAAACGCGATTTCGTGCGAGCCATGAGTACGGTCGCCACGGTGGGCCTGCTCGGCTCGGTGCTCGGACCGCTGCTGGGCGGCGCACTGGCGCAATATACCTCGTGGCGACTGATCTTCCTGATCAATGTCCCGGTGGGCATGATCGGCATGTGGATGAATCGCCGCGACATGCCCGATTACCGGCTGGACGATGTGCACCCCTTCGATCTGCTGGGCTTTCTGCTGTTCGCTGCCGCGTCGGCCATGTTGCTGACCGCGTCCGAAGTTGCCAGCGGCGGCGGCGGACAATCGCTGCGCATCGCCAGCTTCGGCGTGCTCGCCGTCGTGTTCGGCGTGACCTATGTGTGGCACAGCCGCCGCAATGATCACCCCGTGGCGGATCTGAGCCTGCTGCGGGTACGCAGCGTATGGGTGTCGCTGGCCGGCAACCTGTTCACGCGCCTGGGCGTATCGGGCATGTTCCTGCTGCTGGTGTTGTTCCTGCAGGTGGGCTGCGGCTGGTCGCCCTTGATGGCCGGCCTGATGATGGTGCCGCAGGCGCTGGGCTCGATCACCGCCAAGTGGGGCATCAACCGGCTGTTGCAGCAGTTCGGATATCAAAAGTTGCTGTTCGCCAATACGCTGATCGTGGCGGTGATGCTGGCGTCGTTCGCGCTGCTCGGCAAGAGCTCGCCGATGTGGGTGATCGCGCTGATGGTCTATGTCTATGGCGGTTTCATGGGCTTGCAGTACACGGCCATGAATACCCTTATCTACAACGACCTGGACGTGAAGTTTGCCGCCCAGGCCTCGTCGATGGCGTCGACGGCGCAGTATCTGTCGATGAGCTTCGGCATTGCGCTGGCCTCGCTGCTGATGGAGGCCTTGCTGCAAGGCCATGCCCACGAAGACTACATCCCTGCGTTTCGGTGGACGGTGTTGTTGCTGGCCGTCGTGACCGCCACGGCCAGCTGGGTATTCAGCCGACTGAAGAGCGACGCCTCGCCGCGCTCGACGCACGCGTCCGACTGAGCGCAGGTTTCGTGCCGAGCATGTAGCATGCGTGGCATTCGACTGCCGCCGTGTACTTACGCATGCATCACGCCAGCGATATCCTGCTTACCCTCTTCATCGTCTTCATCGCCGCCCAGCTTGGCGGCGAGATCGCGCAGCGGCTGAAGCTGCCCGGCGTGGTGGGCGAGATCGCCGCCGGCTGCATCATCGGCCCTTCCCTGCTGGGCTGGATCACGCCCGACCAGGTGGCGCCTGGTACGCCGCTGGATGTGCTGGCGGAGATCGGCGTGGTCTTGCTGCTGTTCTCCGTGGGACTGGAAACACGGCTTGAAGACTTGAAGAAAGTCGGCAAGGTCGCCTTCATCGTCGGCGTGCTCGGCGTGCTCGTGCCGTTCGCACTGGGCGGTGCCTGGGCGCACGGCAATGGCTTCGACTGGAGTCGCTCGCTGTTTATCGCGGCGGCCTTTGTCGCCACCTCCGCCGGCATCACCGCGCGCGTGCTGCAGGAGCTGGGCGCGCTCCAGCGCATCGAGAGCAAGGTGATCCTGGGTGCGGCGGTGATCGACGACATCCTGGCCATGCTGCTGCTTGGCGTGGTGGTTTCGGTGCAAGGCGGCGAAGGCATCGATGTGGTGCACTTGCTCGCCGTGCTGGCCGGCGCGATCGGCTTCATCGCCATCATCGGTATCGGCGGTGCGCGCGTGATGCGCTGGAATTCCAGCTGGCTGGACAAGCCGCAGAGTCCTCACTCGGCGCTGGCCATCGTGCTGGCGCTTTGCCTTGGCCTGGCCTACGTGTCGACGCTGTTCGGCCTGGCCGCCATCATTGGTGCGTTCCTGGCCGGCATGATCGCCTCGGAGACGCGCCAGCAGCACACGCTCGAGAAGCAGACCCAACCTCTCCTCGCCCTGCTCACGCCGTTCTTCTTCGTCATCACCGGCAGCAAGATCGACCTGCACCAGCTGATGAACCTCGAGGCGGCGACCATGTTGCTGGTGGTCACCCTGATCGCCATTGCATCGAAGTTGATCGGCGGCTTTCTTGGATCGCTGTCGCTGGGAGCGCGTAGTGCCACCGTCGTCGGATTCGGCATGGTGCCGCGTGGTGAGGTGGGCGTGGTGATTGCCAGCCTTGGCTTGGCAGCGGGTGTGTTCACCGATCGCATCTACGCGATCATCGTGGCGATGTCGTTGTTGACGGCGATGGTGACGCCGCCGGTGTTGGCGTGGCTGTTGCGCAAATGGAGTGGACCCACATCCGTTCAACCGACATCTGTGGGAGCGCACCCTGTGCGCGACGACCCGACGGAGCGTTGAAGTGGAGGCCTGTCGCGCACAGGGTGCGCTCCCACAGGGGGACGGTGCAGCGGATCCTCAGCTCGCGCGCATGGTGCGATAAGCCATCAAGGCAGCTTCGCGACTCTCGCCCAAGTCCACCATAGGCGCGGGATATCCGGTGCGTTTCAGCAGGGCCGGATCCGTCCACGGTTCATGCAACTGCTTCAACGGCACCTCCGCCAACTCAGGCAACCAGCGTCGCAGATACTGACCCTCCGGATCGAACTTGTGCGCCTGCGTCACCGGATTGAATACGCGGAAATATGGGGCCGCATCAGCGCCGCTGCCAGCCACCCACTGCCAGCCCATCGTATTGTTCGCCAGATCAGCATCCACCAGCGTGTCCCAGAACCAGCGCGCGCCGTGATGCCAATGCTGCCTGAGGTTCTTGCACAGAAAGCTGGCCACGATCATGCGTACGCGGTTGTGCATCCAGCCGGTGTGCCAGAGCTCGCGCATACCGGCATCCACTAGGGGGATGCCGGTAAGGCCGCGTTGCCATCGCTCGATCGCCGTGGCGTCTTCGCTCGCCCATGGAAACCGGTCGAACTGCTCGTTGAAGTTCGCCGTAAGCGTCTTGGGAAAGTGATACAGGAGATGATGCGCAAACTCGCGCCAACCCAGTTCGCGCAGATAAGGCTCAATGTCCGGACGTCGACGCGCATCGGTGGCAGCCGCGCGATCGACCAGCTGGCGATGGATCTGCCGCGGCGAGATCTCGCCAAAGTGCAGATGCGGCGAGAGTCGCGAGGTGCCGTGTCGCGCCGGCAGGTCACGGGCACGCTGGTAATCGCTCACGGCATCATCCATGAAGATATCCAGCCACTCCTGTGCCCCCTGCTCGCCTGGTTGCCAGGTTTCTTTGAGGCCGCCATCCCAGGGGATGCGCGGCCATAGTCCGAGCGCTTCCAGCGGCACGCTGCCATCGATGTGGGTCGCCGGCAGCGACGCCGGCACAGCCAAGGGCTGCGTTACGTCCAGTTGCGGGCGCAGGCTGCGCCAGAACGGCGTGAACACGCGATACGGGCCCTGCTGTTTCGTCTCGATCCGCCAGGGCTCGCACCACAGCGACGCATTGAAGCTGTGCACTTCGATGCCTTGCTCGCGCAAGGCGGTCTTGAGCTCACTGTCTCGCGCGATGGAAGCCGGTTCGTAGACACGACTCCAATACACCGCCGTAGCGCCCGTGCGGTCGATCAGATCACGCATCACCTCAAGGCTATTGCCCTGCGCAAGATGCAGTGCATTGCCATGCTCGCGCAGCTGGGCATCGAGTCGCGCAAGGGAATGATGCAGCCACCAGCGGCTCGCGGCGCCGGGAGCCCACGCGCCCTCTTCATGCGGCGCATGAATGTAAAGCGGGAGGATGTGTTCGTGCGCCTGCGCGGCGGCACTGAGTGCGGGATGATCGGCGAGGCGTAGGTCGCGGCGAAACCAGACGATGGCGGTGCTCATGCCGACAGCTTAGTGAGCGCCTGAGCGGTTGTATGCCTCGTCTTTGGACGGTACCGGATGCCGCGCGATGGCGGCATCCGGTGGGGTCGATCAGAGTTCGATCACGTCGAAGCGGCGATCCGGGTTCACGTCTTCTTCGTAATGGATGTCGCTGCGGCCAAAGCCGAACAGGCGCAGGAAGTCGCTCTTGTAACCGGCGTAGTCGGTGAGCTGGTTGAGGTTTTCGGTGTTCACCGTCGACCACAGCGCCTTGCATGCCTGCTGCACATCGTCGCGCAGCTCCCAGTCGTCCAGACGCAGGCGGCCGTCGCTGTCGGTTTCGGTCGCGCCATGATCCTTGCGGTACAGGCGGTCGCGGAACATGCGGTTGATCTGCTCGATGGTGCCTTCGTGGATGCCCAGCTCCTTCATCACGCGGAAGGAAATGGCGATATACAGCGGCAGCACCGGGATCGCCGCGCTCGCCTGGGTCACCACCGACTTCATCACGCCCACGTAGGCATCCAGATGCTCGGCCTTGTGCTCGGCGACGAGCTGCTTGGCGGTGTTGTCCAGATGCTGCTTGGCCTGGCCGAGCGTGCCGTGCCAGTACATCGGCCAGGTGATCTCGGTGCCGATATAGCTATAGGCCACGGTCTTGGCATGATCGGCGAGCACGCCAGCCTTGCTCAACGCATCGATCCACAGCTTCCAGTCCTCGCCACCCATCACGGTGACGGTGTCCTTGATTTCCTGCTCGGTCGCCGGCTCCACCGACGCCTGCACCACGGTGTCGCGGTTGGTGTCGATCGAGTTGGCGGTGAAGGTCTCGCCGATGGTCTTGAGCGACGAGCGCACCACTTCACCGGTGTCCGGCAGCTTGCGCACCGGCGAGGCCAGCGAATAGACGACGAGGTCGATCTTGCCGCCCATCTCGTTTTTGATGATCTCGATGGCGCGCTCGCGCGTCTCGTTGGCGAACGCATCGCCGTTGATCGAGCGGCTGAACAGGCCGGCTTCCTTGGCGAGCTTGTCGAACGCCGCGGAGTTGTACCAGCCCGCGGTGCCCGTCTTGGTCTCGCTGCTGGGCTTCTCGAAGAACACGCCGAGGGTGGCCGCGCCGTAACCGAAGGCCGCGGTGATGCGCGAGGCCAGGCCGTAGCCGGTGGAAGCACCGATCACCAGCACGCGCTTGGGACCCTCGCCCAGGTCGCCCTGCGCCTTGGTGATGTTGATCTGATCGATCACGTTGTGCTCGCAACCGACCGGATGGGCCGTCACGCAGATAAAACCACGCACCTTGGGGTTGATGATCACTCGAGGACTCCTGGGAGGCGTTGCAAACCGCCATATTAACCCGCACGGCGGGCCATGCGCCTCCGTAGGGAAGCCCTGCCCCGCCACGGCAGGATTGCGGACGCTCGCTTCCTGCAGCTCCCACAGACCAAAGCTTCACCATCGCGGCACTATGAATAGCCCGGGCCAGCGCAAGGATGGCTGGCCGCCAGAGGTCAACAGCGGCAAGGGACGGGGGTGAGCGGGCATGGCGGATATCGCGCGCAAGACGCTGGCTGGCCATGCCCCGACATGGTTGAGCCTTGGCCTTGCCTGCGCGACGGCAGCGGGATGCGTCCATCAGCCGTCAAAACCATCGGCCGCCTCGACCAGCGCTTCTGAAGAAGCCTTGCCCGCCGCGCCTGCCTCCGGGACGTCGACGGCCAGCAATGACAGCGCTGCACTGGAGCACTTGCGCGAGTTGTCGCTGATGCGTCCCTTCGAAGGCGGCATCGACACGCCGGTGATCCACAACCAGATCCACGGCTACGTGATGGTCGATGCCGCCGACTACAACCATCAAGGCCTGGGCAATACGCAATTTTCGATACGGCGCGCCGACATCAGCCTCACTCACAATCTGCGCTTCGACTGGCTGTTCTATGCCGACGCGCAGATCGTGGACGGCCATCTGGAATTCAAGGATGTTTACGTTCGCAAGCAGACCAAGTATTTCGGCGTGGTCACCATGGGCAACCAGCAGGAACCGTTCGGCCTTGAGCAGTTCGGCAGTTTTCGCAACACGACTTTTCTCGAGCGCGCCACCACCAATGCGCTCGCACCGAGTCGCAGCGTGGGCGTCACCTCCAGCGATTTCCACGGCCCCTGGATATGGAGTTACGGCTTCTATACCGCCGGCACCAAGGACGAAGGCCGTACCCAGCGCGGCGTGGCTCTCACCGGTCGCCTGGCTTATCTGCTGAATACTGCGCGCGGCTCGTATCACCTGGCCATCGATTATTCGACGCGTCGCGCCGGCCCCGACAACGACCAGCAGTTCAAGTCGGCCTCGGAGGTGGCACTGTCCTCGGACGGCTATTTCCTCAACACCGGCGATATCACCGGCTCGAACAAGGTGCAGCGCTACGGCCTCGAAGCGGCGCACGTCAACGGGCCGTTCTCCTGGCAGGCCGAATATATGGAGGCGCATCTGCAACGCAGCGACGGTCTGCCTGCCCTGCGCTTCCGCGGCTGGTACGCCTATGCCAGCTGGATGATCACCGGAGAAAGCCGCGACTACCGCGAAGGCAACGCCACCTTCGGACCGGTGGTGCCGCATGCCTCCTGGAACGGGCATGGCGGCGGCGCGCTTGAAGTCGGCGCACGCCTGAGCATGACCGACCTCAACGATCGCGATGTGGTCGGCGGCAAGGAGACCAATCTCACCCTGGGCGTGAACTGGTACCTCGACAAATCGGTACGCCTCTCCGCCAACCTGGTCCACGCGCTGGACCTGAACAAGCCCGGCAACGAAAACAGCGGCAAGCATCCGTCTGCCATCGTGGGGCGTTTCCAGTACCAGTTTTAGGCGATGTCGCGAGTGCGGCAGATCGGCGCGGCGCTGCCGTCCGGCGACCCGCGCGGTTGACAGCATCGCCGTCAAATGAGAATAATTCTCAATATTCAAGCTGATGCAAAGCGGTTTCAAGGCGCCGACGTGATCACCTTTTGTGCCCTGTTGTTGACCCTGTCGGGCGCCGTGCTGGTCTATCTGGCCAGCGCGCAGCAGCGGCTGCGTGCCGTGTCCCTGCCCGCTTCCGCCCGCGGCCTGGGCTGGCTGATGGTGCTCCTGGGCACGGCTTGCTGGTGGTATGCGGCTGGCGTCGGACCGGGTATTACCGCGGCACTGACCATGCTGATGCTCACCTGGGTACTGCTGCCCTATCTGGCGTGGTGGCGCACCGAAGCCGCGGAAGTCGGCGAATCATGATCGCCCGCTGCCTCGCCGGCACGTTGCTCGGCTTTCCGCTCGCCGCCCTGTTGCTCGCGCTCTTGCTGTATGTGCTGCCAGGACACGGCCAAGCCTTGCTGATACCGGCGCTGATCCTGTTCTTTCCGCTGTGGACGGCCTTCATGGCCATCGCCTATATGTTTCGCAGCGGACCGCGCGCCTGGCTGGTGATGGGCAGCGCGAACATCGTCGTTTTTGCTGCGCTGTGGCTGCTGCGCCTGCCCGGCTGATACAGGGAAGTTGTGATGAAAGCCGCCACCCTCCGTACCTTCCAGACCGTGCATACCTGGACCGGCCTGCTCGCTGGCTTCGCGCTGTTCGTGGCCTTTTATGCCGGTGCGCTTACCGTCTTCCACGACGACATCGCCGCTTGGCAGAACCCGCCCTGGCGCGCCGCGGCCGACGCGAACGTGCCGATGGATACCCTGGTCGAACGTCTGCTCGCCCACCATCCCGAGGCACGCGAGGACTTCGGCATCGTGCTTGCGCGCGACAGCTCCCACGCCGCCTATGCGTATTGGGAAGCAAAGGACGGCAGCCGTTTTGCTACTGCCAGCCAGGTGGATGCGCCGCGCGCCGAAGCAGCAGAGAACGAACTGGCCGACTTCGTCTACGCCTTGCACGACTCGCTGGGACTGCCGGTGATCGGCCTGTATCTGATGGGCATCGTCAGCGTGATCTACGGGCTCGCCTTGCTGTCGGGCGTCCTGATCCACCTGCCGCAACTGGTGAAGGATCTGTTCGCCATGCGCGTGGGGCGCAACCTCAAGCGGCTCTGGCAGGACGCACACAACGCGATCGGCGTAATCAGCCTGCCGTTCCATGTGATCTTCGCGGTGACCGGCGCGCTGTTCTGTTTGTTCGGCATCACGCTGGCCGCGCTCAACACGGTGGCGTTCGACGGCAAGCTGTTCGATGCCTTCGCCAAGGCCACCAACACCACGCCGACGGTTACAGTCAGCGGCACCAACGCCAGCATGTTGTCCACCGATGCGCTGATTGAACGCGCACGCACCGAAGCACTGAAAAACGGCGTCACCACGTTCGAGCCCGACTATATGCACTTCGTGCACTACGGCGATCGCAATGCCGTGGCAGAAGTGCGCGGCCTATCGCAGCACACGCTGGGTTCGTTCGGCAGCGTGGCGATGTCGGCGCATGACGGTACGGTGCTGGCCACCTATGTGGGCGATAGATACAGCGTCAACGGGATCAGTTACGCCTCGCTGTTTGGCCTGCATTTCGGCAGTTTTGGCGGACGCACGGTGCAATGGCTTTATTTCATCCTCGGCCTGGCCGGCGCGTTCCTGTTTTATTCGGGCAACCTGCTGTGGATCGAATCGCGCCGCAAGCGCCGGCATGCGGAGCAGCCGCGCAAGACGCTGGTGATGGCGCGCGCCACCGTGGGTGTGTGCATCGGCAGCTGCCTGGCCATCTCCGGTGCGTTCGTGGCGACCTGGATCGCGGTGCGCCTGGGCGTGGATGCCGGCCTGCCGCAGCGCGTGGCCTGCTACGGACTCTTCCTCGCCGCGTGTGCCTATGCCTGCCTGCGACCGGTGGCCAGGGCGATGATCGAATTGTTGTGGGTCACGGCGGCGCTCACCGCCGCGATGGCTATCGTGGACTTGGCAAGCAATGCCGCGGCCATGACGCAGGCGTGGTCGCCGCTCGGCTGGCGGGTGATCGGCGTCGATCTCACCGGCATCGCACTAGGCATCGCCTTCGCGCTGCTTGCACGCGCGGCAACGCGAAGGGCGCGCAGCGGCAACGCCAACAGCGTGTGGGCGATCAAGACGCCGAGCCCCGTCGCGGTCGGAACGGAACGCCCTCAGTAAGCCATCCGCACGGCGTTGATGCGTGCCGATACCGGTGCATCGCTCAGTAGCGCGATCTCGTCCCAGACGGTGTCTGCCTCGCCATCGGCGAGCAACTCGTAAGCGGTTCGTCCATCGAACGCATTCTGATGACGGCACATCCAGCGCACCGCGCGCTGGCGATCACCGAGGCTTTGCACCAGCATCGCGGCCAGCGTGTCGTGGCGCTGCTCGAGCATGCTGAAGGCGCGCTCCATCACGTCGTCACGCAACGTGTTGATCTGGGCTAACTCAGTGGCGACGTCCTGAAACCTGATCGTTATCTTGCGCATGCCCATACTCCCTCCCCCGCGCCGTCCGGTGATGTCGCCCTGGGCCGCCCCGCCCGCCTGGCGGGAAAGACAGCTGGACTCCTATCGCCCTTCCGTGAGCCCTGCCGTTCTCGCTGCATGGCGACCGTGCTGCCCCTGCTCACCATGCGACCCGATCATGCTGAAGCAAATGCTGAATTCGCGTGAATTCGCAGCGCCCATCGACTAATACTTTTGGGTAAAACCGAAAGGCCGGCAGTGCCCCTTAAGCACTAGCCAGTAAGGCAGCCAGTTGCTGCATGGAGGCGTGAATGTCCTGCACCGGCGTGTCGCCATAGCCAAACTGCAGACCTTGTTGCGCGCGCCGCCCGGCGTAGAAGCGACTGATGCCGTAGAGCGCGATGGAGGCGGTGCGGGCGCGGGAAATCACCGCTTCCTCACGCATGCCCTGGCGCAACCGCGCGACCAGGTGGATACCGGCCGCCGGCACGATCGGCTCCAACCATGCGGACAAGGGACCTCGCAGGTGTTCCAGCAGCGCGGCCCGGCGTTCGGCGTAGTGCTTGTGCACCCGACCCACATGCCGGCCGAACTCGCCGTCCAGCATGTAGCGGCCGAGCGCGGCCTGGGTCAGGCTGCAGCCGTGCCAGTCGTTGATCTGTCGGGCCTTGAGGAAATCGGCGGCCAGCGACGGCGGCGGCACCACATAGCCGGTGCGCAGTTCCGGAAAAATCGTCTTGGAGAACGTGCCGACATAGGCCACCACGCCGCTGCGATCGAGGCCCTTGAGCGATTCCAGCGGACGTCCTTCAAAGCGGAATTCGCCGTCGTAGTCGTCTTCCACAATCAGTGCGCCGCGGCGCGAGGCCCACTCCAGCAAGGCCACGCGCCGATCCAGACTCATCGGCATGCCGAGCGGAAACTGGTGCGAAGGCGTCACATAGACCAGTCGCGCGTCATCGGGGAGCTCGTCGACGCACAAGCCTTCCGCATCCACGCGTACCGGTTTGACCCGCGCGCCCAGCGCCAACATGCTGGCGCGCGCCGGCGGATAGCCGGGCTCTTCGACCGCGACCACATCGCCGCGCTCGACCATCACGCGCGCGGCAAGGTCGATGGCCTGTTGCGCGCCCTGGGTCACCAGCACGTCCTGCCAGTTGCACGCCACCGCACGACTGAAACCGAGATAGCGCGCGATCGCGAGCCGCAACTCCTGCTCGCCGGCCGGATCCCGATACATGCCCCGCCCACGCGCCTGCGTGCGCAAGGCGTGCGCCACGCAGGCGCGCCAGGCATCGGCGTGGAACAGCGCCTTGTCAGTGACTCCACCCAGATAGTCATAGCGCAGCCGTTCGCCAGGCTTGGGCATCGACAAGGCCTCGGGAACCCGCTGCCATACTTTCGCCGCCTTGGGCGATGAGGCGCCGCGGGCGCGGGCCGGCGGCGGCGTGGCGAGTCCTTCGGCGACGAAGGTGCCGTCGCCTTGCCTGGCGACCAGGAAACCCTCGGCGATCAACCGCTCGAATACCTCGAGCGTGGTCTTGCGCGATACGCCCAACTGGCTGGCCAGATCCCGCGTGGACGGCAGCCGCGAACCCGCTGCCAGGCGTCCATCGACGATCGCCCCACGCAGTTGCTGGTAAAGCTGTCCGGCCAGGTCCCGGCGGCCGGCGATGGTAAGCAGGATGTCCATCAGTGGTTACCTCAAATATCTCAAAAATGGACATTTAAGAAGGCCAGTGAGAAGTCTAACCTGATTCCACTTTCCCACCGAATCCCCACTGAGGATCTCGTCATGAATCAGCGTCTCGACTTCTACAAAGCCAGCCCCGAAGCGATCAAGGCCATGGTCGGCCTGGAGCAGCGCATCGCCAAAAGCGGCCTGGAAAAATCCCTGATCGAACTGGTCCGCCTGCGCGCATCGCAGATCAACGGCTGCGCTTATTGCGTGGACATGCATTCGGCCGATGCCCGCAAGGCGGGCGAGAACGAACGCCGCCTGGCGACCTTGAGCGTGTGGCGCGAAACACCGTTTTTCACCGACCGCGAACGCGCCGCGCTGGAGTGGACCGAATCGCTCACGCTGATCGCCAGCAACCATGTGCCCGACAGCGTGTGGCAGGCCGTGCAGCCGCACTTCTCTGAAGAAGAACTGACCGACCTCACCTTGCTGATCGTCGCCATCAACGGCTGGAATCGTTTTGCGATCGCCTTCCGCAAACTGCCGGCCTGAGCGGAGCGATGCCATGAAAATGTCGCTCGCTCCCCTGGTCCTCTCGCTGGTCATGGCATTCGGCGCCGTCACGGCGCAAGCCCACGACGGTGGCGAAGAAACCGTCCAGCCGCTGATGAAGCAAGCCTTGCCCGACGTGCCCGGCAAGAACGCGATGATGGCTACCGTCACCCTCGCACCCGGCCAGAGCGCCGCGCCGCATCTGCATCCGGGCTCGATCTTCGCCTACGTGCTCGAAGGCCAGGTCGTGTCGCAGCTCGAAGGGCAGGAACCGAAAACCTATGGCGCCGGCCAGAGCTGGTACGAGCCGCCGCGGGCGCATCATCTGGTCACGCGCAATCCGAGCACGACCCAGCCGGCCAAATTGTTGGTGTGGGCCATCGTGGCGCCGCAGGATCCGATCAAGGTACCGCTGCCGCAAATCTCATCCGTGCAAAACCCGTTGCCTGCAATCGCCTCCCACTGATCACGGCGCTGAAGGCTGGCGAAGGATCTCCACAATCTTCGCCAGCACTTCATCGTTGAGATAGAGCTGGTGGCCGTCCTTCACGACGGTGGTGGAGACGGCGCCGGGAATCGTTGCGCTCTTCAACGGAACAAAGCCGTCACCCGGAGGATTCGTGCCAGGCAGGTTGCCGGCAAACGTGTAATAGCGCACCCCGTTCGCCGGCATCAGCGATTGCGCCGCATGACTCACGGGTTGTGCGTCGCGCAACGTGCTGATGCTGCTCAGGCCGTACTGCTCGTAATCCTTGGCCAGCAGAGGATTTTCGTGGGCGCGATTTTCCGCCGCCACGCGGACCAGGGCATCGAGTTCCGGCGCATGGGCGTGCACCACGCGCAACGCCACCTGCCCGATCAGGCTGTCGACATAGGGCGAGCCCAGGTGCGGTGCCGCCAGGAAGATCGTGCGCGTCACGCCGGGATAAGCATGGAAGCGAAATACCGAATCCACGATCGCGAGATCCGCGGGCGTGCCGCGCAACTGCTCTGTGGGAATATCGAACGCGGCCTTCCAGATCACATCGTTGCTGTCGGACACGATCAGCCGGGAAATGACGCCGCCCATGCTGTGCCCGATCAGCGTCACGTCCTGATGCGCCGGCGCGGTGCCATCGGGATCGAGAATATGCCAGGCCTGATCGAGCGAGCGTTGCACGATCAGCCGATTGAGCAACTGCGGCGTGTTGGTCGGGTAGACCACGTGCCAGATCTGATAGCGCGCCCGCAAATCAGGGTCGCCGTCGATGAGGTTGGTCAGCTTCGCCCACACCATCGGGCTGCGCCCCAACCCATGCACCATGATCACGGGCGTCTTGTTCGGATCGTAATCTTCCAGCAGATACAGCCCCTCGCGCAGCGCGAACTGCCGCCCGCCAATGAGGTTCCACAAGGCCAGCCGGTTGATGTGCGAACGATCGTAAAGCGCAGCCAGGGTCGCAGAGGGATCCGTCGCCAGAGGAACGCTGCGCTTGCCGATGGTGATGTCCGCGTGTTCGCGCATACCGGAAACGATCAGCTGCGCAACACCGTCAGCGCCAGGCTCCACCCATGCGGTAAGCGACCGGGTGATGCCCTCTGGCGGATAGAGCATGCAGATTGGCTTGTCGTTGCATCGCTTCTGCCACCCCACCATCGGCACGCCATAGCCAGGCGTCGCGAACCGCTCGCCCATCACCGGGGGAATGGTCACCTCGTCGGCGCGCGCCAAGGCCACCGGCCCATCGTCCAGGCTATCGGGAAGATCGCGGAATTCCACCCGCAGCGGCACGTCCAGTACGCGCATGGACTGCGAACGCCACGGGTCGGGTTTGACGTCCAACAGATAACCCAGCAACTCATGCGTGCAGTTGTCGGCAAGCGTCTGGGCTTCCGCCTGCTGGGCCGCGCTCCCCTGCTCCGAGGCCTGGTAAGCCACCACGGCGCAATGCAGCCAGTTGCGGGCGGCAAGGTCCTTGCGCTGGACGGCCGCCGTGTCACGCCACAGGTGGCGTGCTTCGTTCAGGGCATCATTCTTTGGCTGCCGCGAAAGACTGCTGCACGCCGCCAACAAGACCACACACGCCATCCAGACCAGGCGGTGGCCACGAGTCGAGCTCGGTTTGCCGGGAATACCTGAGCGCATGCGGGCACTCGTCGCCAGAGAGGTCGCAGACAAGGCGGGCCGAACCGTAGCACCCGCCGCCGGTTGAACGCCGCGCCACGCTACGCCATTCGTCCGCTCCGCGCACTAACACCTTAGGGCCACGGCCTGGATCAGCCCTGCTTGGCGGCCCGGTCGATGTCCGGGCACTCCAGCACGGGGCTGGGTCCGCCCGCCCTGGCCACCGCCAGCATGGCCTGGCCGATGGTGACCGTGCTCAGGATCTGCCGCGGAAACAGCGCCCGCAGCACGGGCACCAATGGTCGCGTCACGGCGTACACCACGCGGGACATCGTGGTCTTCGAACGCTCGCCATGCACCGCCTCGATGAAGCCCGGACGAAACAGGTAGACCGCACGGAAGGGCAGGCGCAGCAGCGCGTTCTCCGTGCGCCCTTTCACCCGCGCCCACATGCTGCGTCCCTGCTCCGTGCTGTCGGTGCCGGCGCCCGACACATAGACGAACACCATCGAGGGATTGAGCCGCGCCAGCGTGCTGGCCGCCGCCAGCGTCAGCTCGTAGGTGAGGCGGGTATAAGTCGCCTCGTCCATGCCCGCCGCACTCACGCCCAGGCAAAAAAAGCAGGCGTCGTAACCATGCAGCTGCGGTTCGATCGACGCATAGTCGAAGAAGTCCTGATGCACGAGCTCGCGCAGCTTGGGGTGATGCACTCCTAGCGAACTTCGTCCCAGCACCAGGACTTCTTCCACATCCTGTGCCGCCAGGCATTCACGCAGCACGCCCTGGCCGACCATGCCGGACGCGCCAAACAGTATGATTTTCACGTCCGGATCTCCTATGCCAGGCGCCGTTAGTACGCAGGAAACGCCGGGATGGCGTCCACGTCGTAGCCCGTGGAAAGGCTGACCTCGCGCCAGCGCTCGGCGGCGCTGATGCGCTGGGCGTCCACCTGACCGAAGTACTGCAAGGCATCGCTGCCCAGCAGCAGATGACGAGGCGGCTGCTCGTGGTAGCCCATCTTCAACACCACCTGCGCCACCCGCGCCGGATCGCCCGCCTGTTTGCCCAGCGCATCCTTGAGGCGTTCGCGGAACACACCCACCGAGGCCTGATAGTCGGGCAGCAGATCGCCCAGGGTGCTGTTGGCCTCGGCGGCCCAGTCCGTGCGCATGCCACCCGGTTCCAGCGAGCACAGCTTGATGCCCAGGTGCTCGACTTCGGCAGCCACCACTTCGGTGAAGCCGCCCACGGCCCATTTCGCCGACTGGTACGCGGACAGGCCCGGTGTACCAATACGCCCACCCACCGAGGAAATCTGCAGGATGTGGCCCGACTTCTGCGCACGCATCACCGGCAGCGCGGCTCGCGTCATATTCACCACGCCGTAGAAGTTCGTCTCGATCTGCGCGCGGAAGTCGCCTTCGTCGCTTTGCTCGAACGGTCGCGCGTGGCCGTAGCCGGCGTTGTTCACCAGGACGTCCAGACGGCCAAACGCCCTTACCGCCGCATCCACTGCGGCACGGCCCGCCGCCGGATCGGCCACATCCAAGGCCACCGCACGCACATGCTCGCCGTAACGCTCGACCAGATCGGCCAGCTGTTCCGGCCGACGCGCTGTCGCCACCAGGCGATCACCATGGGCCAGCACTGCTTCGGCGATATCCCGGCCGAGGCCGCGCGCACTGCCTGTTACCAACCATACCTTTGACATGACGTCCTCTCTATTGAGTGATTACACACTCATTTAATGGTCAAAACAAATCAGGCTTTGCCGATGGCGTTCCAGAACGCCTCGAAGCCTGCCGATCGATACTGCTCTGCCCGCTCCGGTTCGCGGGCGATGAAATCCATGGTGGTTTCCGCCAGCGACGTGAGCAGCGCGCCCACGAAAGCGGGGTCGAGCTCCTTCAACACGCCCTTGGTCATGGCCTCCTTCAACATGCCCTGCACATCGCCGAACGGTGCCGAGCCGGTCGCCTTGGTTTCGGGCGCGATGCACTGGGACACGCTCAGTTGCGCCATCACCTTTCGAGCCTGCGGATGCGCCACGCCCCAGTCGATATAAGTGCGCCAGACATGGGCCGCCCGCTCGCGGATGCTGGCGCGACGCGGATAGCCCGTTAGCATCGCCTCGCGCATGTCCACCTTCAGCTCCAGGTACAGCTGGTTGAGCAGCGTGTCCTTGCTGTCGAAGTAGGTGAACAGCGTGCCCTCTGCCACGCCTGCGGTGCGGGCGATCCGGGCGGTTGGCGCATTGATACCCTGCTCCGCGAACACCTGGGTCGCGGCATCAAGGATGGCGTTGCGCTTGTCTTCGCTGCGGGGGCGGGCCATGGGGATCAATAACTGAGTGACCACTCAATCATAGGGCCGCCCGCCCCGGACTTCAAGGGGTGGTTCAGAGCAGGCTTTCGATTGGCAGCAGGCCGCCGGCATTGACCTTGAAGCGCCGCCACCAGCTCGTTTCGGGTGCGTGGTCGTAACGCACGTCCGACTGGCCCGGACCCTTGCCCACCCAGTACACGCTGCCCTTGTCGTCCAGCAGGACCTGGTAGCTGTGGACCGGTTTGGTGGCGTCGGCAAAGATCGCCAGCAGCGCCTTGGCGAGCCCCGGCGAATCCACGATGACGCCGTCCTCGGTATTGATGTGGACCGAGCGCGGATCGAGATTCATCGAACCGACAAAGGCAAGTTGCTCGTCGACCACCATGGCCTTCGCATGCAAGCTGTTGCTGCCGGAGGACGAGCCGAAGAAACTGCTGCCGCCACGGCCCTTTCGCGCGTCCGGCTTCAGTTCGTACAGATGCACGCCGGCCTTCAACAGGCCCGTGTAATAGGACGCATAGGCCACGTAGACATTGCCGGCGTCCGTCGATGCCAGCGAGTTGGTGAGGATCGACACGTCGACACCGCGGTCGCACATGCCCTTGAAGTACGCCACGCCCTTGTCGCCCGGCACGAAGTACGGCGAGATCAAGGTGAGCCGCTGCTGCGCGCCATCCATCCACGCGCGGATCTGCGGCGCCATATGCAGGTCCTTGCCGTCAGCCGCGGGATTGCCCTTCTCCGGATCGTCCGCGAGATACGTGGCCGTGCCCCAGGCCCACGACGTAGCTGGCGCCTCATGTGCCAGGTCGCCCACGCGGGCGACCAGGCTCTGTGCATAGCCGCTCTCGCTGAACTGGCGCGCGCTCGCCGCCATGGTCTTGCGCAGCTGCGCCAGCTTCTCGGGGCTGGGCGTCTTGCGATGAAACGCGCCGATCGGGAATGACTGTTCGCTGTTCCAGTACCGATCGAACATCTGCCCGACCTCGGCCACCACCGGGCCAATCGTCAGCACATCCAGGTCGCGGAAATTGACGCTGTCGTTCGCGTCGAAATATTCGTCGCCGATATTGCGGCCGCCAACAATCGCCATGGCGCCGTCGGCGATCATCGCCTTGTTGTGCATGCGCCGGTTGAGGCGGGAGAAATCGCCGGCAAACTGCATGCCCATGCTCAAGCTCGACGTACTGCGATCCAGAAAGGGATTGAACAGGCGTATCTGGATATTCGGATGGCCATCCAGAATGCGCAGCACGTCGTCGTTGCCGGCCACGTGCAAGTCATCGAGCAGCAGGCGCACCCGCACGCCACGATCGGCGGCGGCCAACAGGCGTTGCGCGAGCAAGCCGCCGGTCGCATCGGAATGGAACATGTAGTACTGCAGGTCGAGCGAGTGCACGGCGCGGTTGGCCAGCGCAATGCGCGCCAGCAAGGCGTCGTTGGAATCGCTGATCAGGCGCAGCCCGCTGTCGCTGCCATGTTGCGCGGAGATGCGCTTGGCATACGCCTCCAGCGGTGCATCCGGCTGGACCGGCAACACCGTGCTGGGAACGCGTGGGTAATCGGGACGAAGATCCGAATGGGTGCAGGCAGCCAGCGCCAACAGCCCCAGACAGGCAAGGCGACGCAACAAGGTGCAGGCCATGTTCCCTCCTTGGTGCTGACTGTGTCTGAGGCGGCGGTTGTACGCAAGGTTGTTGTTGAACGGATGCCCCGCAGATCACCCACCCTTCCCTGTGGGAGCGCACCCTGTGCGCGACTAGGCGTCGCTACGTAGCCGCGCCTAGTCGCGCACAGGGTGCGCTCCCACAAGGGAGGGGTTGCTTCCAGTCAGCGCTGGCAAGGTTCAGCGCCCGAAGGTGATTTCCCGACCTTCGTGATCGCGGTCCCAGCCGCGCAGTTCGTCGCGGATATGCGCCACGCGCTGGCGGCCGAGGGCGTTGCGCTCCTCGTCCAGCACCTGGCCGTCCAGCAGCTCGGCCAGACGTTGCGCGGTGGGCAGCATGGCGTCCCATGCGTCCAGCGCGGGAATCGGCGCCGGTAGCGTCATGAAGAAGCTCAGGCCCGGCGTGCGCATGGCATCGACGCGGCTCAGGTCGAAGTTGCCCGGCTTGACCATATTGGCGACGCTGAAGATCGGGCCAAGCTCGCGCTTGCCGTCCACCAGGCGGTGATAAATGCCCATGTCGCCGAATTCCAGGCCGGTCTTTTCGGCCGCCACGATCAGGTCGGCGCCGTTAAACACATTGCCTTCGCGCGCCACCACGAACAGCGTAACGATACGCTCGACCGGCAGGCGTTCCGGACGACGACCGACGTCGGAACGCTGCGGCACGCGCGGCGCCTCCGGCGCCGGTGCGGGCGCCGGCGCGGCAACGGCCACGGGCTCCGGCTCGTGTACACGCGGGGCGGTCACCTGATCGGCACCCGTCGCCTGCGCCAGGCTCTGCTCGAATTTCTCCGGCGGTGCGCGCAAGGCATCGACAATCGATGCCGCCGCGCCCAGCGAGCGACCGACCGGCGCCGGCTCGACCCTGTCCTTGCCGCCCGCGAGCGTGGCGCCAAGGCGTTCCAGTTCCTCACGCAGACCGACATCCAGCTCACCCTGATGGGGCTGCTGGCGGGCGTCGAGTTCGTCCATGCGGAAATCGTCGTGCGCACTGAAGGACGGCTCGGTAGAGATATCGCCTTCGGTACCAAAGGTCGGCTCGCGGCGTTCGCCCGAGGCCGTCACGATCACCCGTCGCTTGCCCTGCTCTTTCCTGGGCTGGCCAAACAGCCACAGTCCCGCCAGAACAATCAGGCCGACGATGAGCATGGGAACGCCAACGGCGGCATTCCAGGCAAAAGCGAGTACGGGTTGCACGGTCATATCAAATCCTCAAGCTGCTCCCGCAAGTTTAGCTGCTTCAGCCAGATCCACCTGCACGAGTCGCGATACGCCTGCTTCGCGCATGGTCACGCCGCACAGCTGGGAGGCGGCTTCCATGGTGGCCTTATTGTGACTGACGAAGATGAACTGAACTTTCTCGCTCATCTCCTTCACCATGTTGGAGAAGCGACCCACGTTGGCTTCGTCCAGCGGCGCGTCCACCTCGTCCAGCAGGCAGAACGGCGCGGGATTGAGGCCGAAGATGGCAAACACCAGCGACACCGCGGTCAGCGCCTTTTCGCCACCCGACAGCAGGGTGATGTTGGAAACACGCTTGCCCGGAGGGCGCGCCATAATTGCCACGCCGGTGTTGAGCAGATCGTCGCCGGTGAGTTCCAGGTACGCGTGGCCACCGCCGAACAGGCGCGGGAACAACTCCTGCACGCCGGCGTTGACGCGGTCGAAGGTTTCCTTGAAGCGCTGGCGCGTTTCGCGATCGATCTTCTTGATCGCCGCCTCCAGCGTCTCCATGGCGCTGACCAGGTCGGTCAGCTGATTATCCAGATACGTCTTGCGCTCGCTCTGCTCGGCGTGTTCCTGGATCGCGGCGAGATTGACCGGCTCCAGTCGCACGATCTTCTGGCCGATCTCGACCAGCTGCGTGCGCCATTGGCTGGCGTCGGCATTTTCGGCGAGCTCGGCAAGCAGCGGTTCCAGTTCGAGACCGGATGCAGTGATCGCCTCGGCCAACTGCTCGGCGCGCAATTGCAAGGCCTGTGCAGCAAGGCGCTTCTGCGACAGCCCTTCGCGCAGACCCTGCAACAACTGCTCGATGCGCTGACGCTCTTGCTCGAGGCGGCGGAATTCCACATCGCAGTCTTCCAGGCCGCGACGCGCTTCCACCAGCTGCTTGTCGACCAGCAGGCGCTGATCGAGATAGGTCTGGCGCTCGGCTTCCAGTTCGGCGATAGGATCGGTGCCCGCAGCCAACTGGTCCGCGATTTCGGTACGGCGCGCCTCGATCTGGCGCAGCTGGGTGTCCATGCGCGCCAGCGATTGCTCCAGCGAAGTCAGCGACGAACGCTTCGACTCCATCGACAGCGCCAGCGCGTGCGCCTGATCGGCTGCCTCGCGCGCATTCATGCGCGCTTCTTCGCGTGCTTCGAGCAAGGCGCGACGTTCGTTTTCCAGCTCGCGGCGCTGGTCTTCCAGGTCGCCCATATGGCCGACGGATTCATCCAGGCGCGCACGCGCATCGCGCGTCTGCGTCTGCAATTCATCGAGCTGGGTGATCAGGTCATTGAGTTCGCCGGTCACCTTTTCCGCGCGGGCGCGGGCAGTTTCCATCTTGCCGCGGTGGCTTTGCACCTGGCCTGCCAGTTCGGATTGACGACGGTGCGCGTTGTAGAGCTCGCGCTGTGCATCGTCGCGCGCGCGCTCGGCTTCGAACTTGCTCGTGCGCAGATCGTCGAGCGTGTTGGTGGCTTCTTCGATGCGCTCTTCCAGCGCCTGGATCTGTTCGGCCAGCGTGCGCAAATCACGCTCGCGCGCCAGCACGCCGACCTGGTTGCCCTGCGCGCGACGCACGCGCGCCCAGCCCGGACCCAGCCATTCGCCGCTGGCCGTCATCACCGACTGATACGGCGCCAGCGCCGAGAGACCGGCCACGATCCGGTGTGCGTGCTCGATGGAATCGGCGGTAAGCACGTGATTGAGAATGGTCAGCGCCGCCGCCGGACCGCGCACATGGGCCGCCAGCGTGCCTGCCGTGTTCACGCCACCGTCGGCGCCGTTGACCAGGGCCACGTCCGCATTGTCCAGCGCACCGAATTCAGTCGCCAGCGCGTGCGATTCGTCGACCAGTACGGCATCGAGAAAGCCAGCCAGAGCAGTTTCGACGGCCGTTTCCCAGCCCGCTTCCACTTGCAGCGATTCGCCCAGGCGGCGTGACTTGTCCAGACCCAGTCGCGCGAGCCAGCCACTGGCTGCACTTTCTTCCTGGCCCAGCGCCGCGTGCTGCAGCGCTTCCAGCGAGGCGTGACGTCCGCGCGCGGTCTGCAGCTGCTGGCGTGCCTCGTTGAGCGAGGATTGCACCTGGCGCTCTTCGTCCAGCACCTTTTCGTGCGCCGACTTGTGCTGATCGAGCAGGCTGCCCAGCGATTCGACGCGTTCGCGCTGCGTGTCGTGTTCGACCAGCAGTTGTTCGGATGCGGCGTCGAGCGCGGCGATGTCAGTGGCTTTCTGTTCGGTCTCCAGCGCTTCGCGGCGACGCGACAGGTCGATCGACTGGCGATCGAGGTAATTGAGCTTGGTGCGCTCCACTTCCGCGGCGCGGCTGGATTCGCCCGCCGTGCGGGTATGCGAATCCCAGCGCTGCTGCCAGTCGGCCAGCTTGGTTTCGGTATCGCGCAGCGACTCGGTGGTGTCGTCCTGCATCTGCTGCAGGGCTTCGAGCTTGGGTTCGCCCTCGGCCAGCGCCATGCGCAGCGTTTCCACCTGCGTGCGGTCGTTGGCGATGTGTTCGGCCAGCTCGGCGTGTTCGCGCTCGGTCTCGCCCTGCGCGCGCTGCAGTCGATCGGCGGTTTCGCGGTTGAAGCGCACCTGCTGTTCGACGCGGGCGATCTCGGCGCCGACCTTGTAGACCTCGGCCTGCACCTTGTTCAAATGGTCGGTGGCGTCGGTGTGACGCTCGCGCACCGTCTCCATCTGCGCCTCGAAATGGCGCTGCGTGGCGACGTGCTTTTCGATCTCGATCTCGGCAGCGGACAGGCCCGAGCCTTCGTTGTCATGCTGGCTCTTGAGGCCGCGGTATTCGAGCGCGCGCAGCTCGGCTTCCTTGCGCGTCTGGTCTTCTTTCAGCGCCTTCCAGCGTTCGGCGGCGCGAGCCTGGCGATTCAGGTGCTCGAGCTGCTTGTCCACTTCGTCGCGCACGTCGCGCACGCGGTCGAGGTTTTCGCGGGTGGACTTGATGCGGCTCTCGGTTTCCTTGCGGCGCTCCTTGTACTTGGAGATGCCGGCGGCTTCCTCCAGATGCGTGCGCAACTCGTCGGGTGCCGCCTCGACGATCTGGCTGATCATGCCCTGCTCGATGATCGAGTAGCTGCGCGGACCCAAACCCGTGCCCAGGAACAGATCGGTGATGTCGCGGCGGCGACAGCGCGCGCCGTTGAGGTAGTACGCCGACTGACCGTCGCGCGTCACCTGGCGCTTCACCGAAATCTCGGCGTATTGCCCGTATTCGCCCTGGATGGTGCCGTCGGCGTTATCGAAGATCAGCTCGACCGTGGCCTGGCCCACCGGCTTGCGCGCGTTGGAGCCGGAGAAGATCACGTCGGTGAGCGAGTCGCCGCGCAGGCGGCTGGCCGCGCTCTCGCCCATCACCCAGCGGATGGCGTCGATGATGTTGGATTTGCCGCAGCCGTTCGGACCTACGACGCCGGTCATATTGGTCGGCAAATGGAGCGTCGTCGGGTCCACGAAGGACTTGAAGCCGGCGAGTTTGATCGTAGTCAGGCGCATGCGGGCATCGGCGGCAAAAGTGGATAAGCCCGGGGGCGCCCGGGCGATGGGTCACTGTGCCAAACGCGAGGGGAAGCCGCAATGCGTTTTGGCCACAGGTTTCACTTTAACACTGGCGCATAAGCCAATGTTATAGAAAAGTTTTCTATTCGCCCTAGATCGTCATTCCTGCGAAAGCAGGAATCCAGCGCCTTCGGACGGTGCGTCTCAAGGCAAAGTCACTGGGTCCCAGCTTTCGCTGGGACGACGGTGAGGGAACCGGTTGCCCTTACTCGCCGGGCGCCTTTGCGTCGATCGACAGCGCGTGGATGCCGTTGTCCATCAGCCCGTGCAGGGCTGCGTAAACCAGGCGATGGCGCTTGATCGACATCTGGCCAGCAAACGCCGCGCTGACAATGCGCACGTGGAAATGCCCCTTCCCCTCGTTGGCATGGCCGGCGTGCTTGTGGCCCTCGTCCAGCACTTCGAGGGTCGAGGGTTCCAGCGCCTGCTGCAGGCGCTCGCGGATCTGCTCGACCATGGGCGCGCTCATGCCTGCGGCAGCGCTCTGATAAAGGGTTTGACGCTGACGCTGGCGTAGACGCCGGCATCCACATACGGATCGACCTTGGCCCAGGCCTCCGCGTCCGCCTGCGAGGCGAACTCGGCCAGGATCAGGCTGCCGGTGAAACCCGCCGGGCCCGGATCGGGCGAATCGATCGCCGGGAACGGGCCGGCCACCAGCAGGCGGCCTTCATCCAGCAACTTCTTCAGGCGTTCCACATGCGCCGGGCGCGCGGCCAAACGCTTCTCCAGGGAATCGGGCACATCCGTACCAACAATCGCGAACCACATGGATCAGGCCTCCGGGCGCATATAGGGAAACAGCAGCACGTCGCGGATCGACGCCGAACCAGTGAGCAACATCACCAGGCGATCGATGCCGATGCCCAGGCCGCCGGTCGGCGGCAGGCCCACTTCCAGCGCGCGAATGTAGTCGGCATCGAAATGCATGGCTTCGTCGTCGCCACCGACCTTGGCTTCCACCTGCTTCTGGAAACGGGCGGCCTGGTCTTCCGGGTCGTTCAATTCGGAGAAGCCGTTGGCCAGCTCCTTGGCGTTGATGAACAGCTCGAAGCGGTCAGTGATGCCGGGGTTCGTGTCGCTCTCGCGCGCCAGCGGCGACACTTCCACCGGGTGATCGGTGATGAAGGTCGGCTGGATCAGCGTGTGCTCCACCGTCTTCTCGAAAATTTCCAGCAGCAGGCGGCCCCAGCCGAAGCCGTCCTTGACCTGGCAGCCAAGGCGCTTGGCGTGCGCGGCCATGGCGTCGCGATTGCGCAGGTCGTCGCGCTTGATCTCCGGGTTCAGCTCCAGCACGGCGTCTTCCATGCTCCAGCGACGGAACGCCGGACCCACGTCGATCTCGTTGCCTTCCCACACCAGCTTGGTGGTGCCGATCACGTTCTTGGCCGTCTCGCGGATCACTTCTTCAGTGATATCCATGATCTCGGTGTACGTGGCGTAGGCCTGGTACAGCTCGAGCATGGTGAACTCAGGGTTGTGTCGCGTGGACACGCCCTCGTTGCGGAAGTTGCGGTTGATCTCGTACACGCGGTCGAAGCCGCCGACGACGAGGCGCTTGAGGTAAAGCTCCGGCGCCACGCGCAGATAAAGATCCATATCCAGCGCGTTGTGATGCGTCACGAACGGACGCGCCGTGGCGCCGCCCGGGATCACGTGCATCATCGGCGTTTCCACTTCCATGAAGCGGCGCGGCTCGGCTTCCAGCCACTTGCGGATGAAGCCGATGATCTTGGAGCGCTGCGCAAACGTGCGGCGCGCATCCTCGGTGACGATCAGGTCGACATAGCGCTGGCGATAGCGCTGCTCCACATCGGCCATGCCGTGATGCTTGTCCGGCAGCGGACGCAGGCTCTTGGTCAGCAGACGCAGCACATCCACCTTCACCGACAGCTCGCCCGTGCGCGTGCGCATCAGCGTGCCTTCGGCGCCGACGATGTCGCCCATGTCCCAGGTCTTGAACGCCTTGTACGTATCCTCGCCCACCGTGCCCTGGTGGATGAACAGCTGGATACGGCCGTTGACATCCTGCATCTGCACGAAGGCAACCTTGCCCTGGTCGCGCTTGAGCATGACGCGGCCAGCGACTTTCACGCGGCGAGCAAGGCCTTCGATGGCTTCTGCAGTCCACTTCTCCGTATCGGCAAACTCGGCCTGCAGATCGCCCGTGAACGCGTCGATCTTGTAGTCGTTCGGAAACGCCACGCCCTGCCCACGCAACGCCTTGAGTTTCTCGCGGCGCTCGGCGATCAGCTTGTTCTCGTCGATGGGCTGGATATCGGTCGGTTCAGTCATGAGGTTCCCGTCGCTGCCAGCGCCTGCCCCATGTGGCGGACGCATGTTTTGTTTGTCATCAGATCATCACGGCGAAGGATTTCCCGCGCCACCGACGATCAATCGTCCTTACCGAACGCGTGCTTGACGGCGTGCCTGGTGGCATTCCATCCATCACGCGCACCGTGCCCGACGGTCAAGGCGGCATCCCTCGTGCCGTGACCCACCGCCACGCCCATATCCTTCGCGCCGTGCCCGACGGACACGGCCGCGTCCTTCGTGGCATGGCCTACGTCACGGCCAGCGTCGCCGACCTTCTTGCCGGCCGTGCGCGCATCCTCCTTGACGCCCTGGCTGGCAGAATTGTCTTGCGCGGCGACCATGCCCTGGCACGCCATCAATGCAACACATGCCATCAACGTACGGAAAGTCTTCCTGCGAGTCATGCGGGCATTACCTCCGGTGTGGCCAGGTTCCATAGGTGTCGATCAGGCATCCACGCGCTTGGCACCGGCATCCAGGCCGGACTTCAGACTCGCCTCGACGAATTCATCAAGGTCGCCGTCCAGCACCTTCTGCGTATCCGAACGCTCGATGCCGGTACGCAGGTCTTTGATACGGCTCTGGTCCAGCACGTAGTTGCGGATCTGGCTGCCCCAGCCGATATCGGACTTGGTCGCTTCCAGCGCATCCTTCTCGGCGTTGCGTTTCTGCAGCTCCAGCTCATACAGCTTCGCCGCCAACATCTTCATGGCGCGATCGCGGTTGGCGTGCTGGCTGCGTTCGGTCTGGCAGGCCACGACCGTATTGGTCGGGATATGCGTGATACGCACCGCCGACTCGGTCTTGTTGACGTGCTGGCCACCGGCGCCGGACGAGCGATACACGTCGGTGCGCAGGTCGGCCGGGTTGATGTCGATATCGATGTCGTCATCGACTTCCGGCGACACGAACACCGAGGTGAAGCTGGTGTGGCGGCGGTTGTCCGAATCGAACGGGCTCTTGCGCACCAGGCGGTGCACGCCGATCTCGGTCTTCAGCCAGCCATAGGCGTAGTCGCCTTCCACGCGGAAGGTGGCGGACTTGATGCCGGCCACTTCGCCACCGGAGACTTCCATCAGCTCGGCCTTCCAGCCGCGCGACTCGGCCCAGCGCAAGTACATGCGCAGCAGGATTTCGGCCCAGTCCTGCGCCTCGGTACCACCGGCGCCGGCCTGGATGTCCACGAAGGCGTTGTTGGCGTCCATCTTGCCGGAGAACATGCGCTGGAATTCCAGCTTGCTCACCTTGGCTTCGAGGCCGGCCAGGTCTTTGACCACCGAGTTGGCGGTGTCTTCATCGTTGTCGGCGGCGGCCATTTCCAGCAGCTCGCCGGCATCGGTGAGGCCGGCCGTCAGGCTGTCGATGCCGCTGACGATGGTGTCCAGGCGGGCGCGTTCGCGGCCCAGCTCCTGTGCGCGCGGCGGATCGTCCCACACGGTGGGGCTTTCCAGTTCGCGGCTTACTTCTTCGAGACGCTCACGCTTGGTGGCGTAGTCAAAGATACCCCCTAAGCGACTCGACGCGGCCCTTGAGGTCCGCGATCTGCGCATGGATCGGATTGGTCTCGATCATGTGATTTGAAATTCCGGATATTCAGCCTTCTAGGATAACAGAGGTGCCTCAGGGGCCGGAATGCGCCCGAAGGGACCACTGGCGTGAACGCGCGTTCAGACGGGGCGGTCGGGCCGCGTCCCGGCAGCGGCCACAAGAGCGGCGCCATCCAAGGGGAGCGGCGGCGCCCCGTGCGATCAGCGACGGCCGTGCAAGCGCTCGTCCATCGCCTGACACCTCAGCCCAGCGCCTGCTGGTGCACGCCGCGCACGGCGCGGCCGGAGGGATCGGCCGCAGCCGCGAACGCCGGATCCCACGCCAGCGCCGCCGGCGAGGAACAGGCAATCGACTTCCCACCGGGCACCGTTTCCGCACACGCCTGCCCCGGATAGAACCGCTCGAAGATGCGCCGATACAAATAGGCTTCCTTGGTGGCCGGCGGGTTGTGCGCAAAGCGCGTGGCCGCGGCAGCGAACTCGCGATCGCTCACCGCCTGCTCGGCGTGCGCCTTGAGGCCGTCGATCCAGGCGTAGCCCACGCCATCGCTGAACTGCTCCTTCTGTCGCCACAGGATCTCGTCGGGCAAGGCGCCCTGGAACGCTTCGCGCAGCACGGCTTTTTCGATCCGTCCCTGCCCCGCCATCTTGTGACGCGCATCCATGCCCATCGCGACGTCGAGAAATTCCAGGTCGAGGAACGGCACGCGCGCCTCCACGCCCCAGGCCATCATCGACTTGTTCGCGCGCAGGCAGTCGTAGCTGTGCAGCGCGTCGAGCTTGCGCACCGTTTCTTCGTGGAATGCCTCAGCGGAAGGCGCCTTGTGGAAATACAGGTAGCCGCCAAAGATCTCGTCCGACCCTTCGCCTGACAGCACCATCTTCACACCCATCGCCTTGATGCGACGCGCCAGCAGATACATTGGCGTGGAAGCGCGGATGGTGGTGACGTCATAGGTCTCGATGTGTCGTATCACCTCGGGTAACGCGTCGAGACCTTCCCAGAAGGTGTACACAAAGCCGTGGTGCACCGTTCCCAGGGCATCGGCCGCCACTTGTGCCGCGGCGAGATCGGGCGAGCCTTCCAGCCCGATGGCGAAGGAATGCAGGCGCGGCCACCATGCTTCGCCGCGGTCGTCATCCTCCACGCGATGACGTGCAAAGCGCGCGGCACAGGCAGCCACGAGCGAGGAATCCAGGCCGCCCGACAACAACACGCCATACGGCACGTCGGTCATCAGTTGACGATGCACGGCTTGTTCAAAGGCATGACGCAACTCCGGCAAAGGTACCTGGTGTCCCTGCGTCTGCGCATAGTCGCGCCATGGCTTGTGGTAGTAGCGACGCAGCTCGCCATCCACGCTGTCGTACACGTGCCCCGGCGGAAACGGCGCCACATCGGCACACAAACCAACCAGCGATTTCATTTCCGAGGCAACGCACAGCCGCCCTTCCTTGTCGTGCCCCCAATACAGCGGACACACGCCAATCGGATCACGCGCTATCACGTAGCGCGACTCGACGCTGTCCCATAGTGCAAAGGCGAAAATGCCATTGAGCTGGGATACCCAAACAGACGGCGATTCGTGTTGCCGATACAAGGCGTTAATCACCTCGCAATCGGAGCCCGTGGTGAAGTCGTAGTCGCTTGCCGCACGCAACTCGCGGTGGTTATAGATCTCGCCATTCACCGCCAGCGCAAGCGCGCCATCACGCGAATGCAAGGGCTGCGCGCCGCTGGCCGGGTCGACGATGGCCAGGCGTTCGTGCACAAGGATCACCCCCGCATCCACGAACACACCGCTCCAATCCGGGCCGCGGTGACGCTGGCGTTGCGAAAGCTCGAGCGCCTGCTGGCGCAACGCGGCCAGATCATCGCCGGGCTGCAGATCGAACATGCCGAAGATCGAACACATGAGCTGGATTCCTGGTTTGCCTTTCACGTGACGGAAAAACAAAAAGGCCCGCAGTGAGCGGGCCTTTTTGCGTGTGTAATGTGTTGCTGCTGCTTACACGCCGGCCCACCCGTGGTTGCGGGTATTGTTATTGGCGTTGTTATTGTTCAGCGCGCGCACGCACTCGCTGGCCGACGCCGCAGCGGCGGTCATGGCAACGAGTTTGGCGTGAAGGCTGATCATGTGGCCGACTTCATCACATGTCGCGCCAGCTGACAAGCGCCGATTAGTTTCATTTGTTCCCATCCTCGTCGACGGGCCGCGGTTCGCTGATCCATGCCACCGCTTCGTCGAATTGCACGTCGTGGAACAGCTTGAACTCCGCCGGCACGGCAAACCCCATGGCAGTCGCTGTGATGCGTAACCAGTGCACGTCCGTCACCAGGGCCACGCGATCCCAGCCACTGAAGTGACGGAAGCCAAGCTGCGCGTCCTCCCACATGGCGCCTGCGTCAAAACCGGTGAAGTCCGGGCTGATGTGATAGAGCAAGCGCAGCTTTCGGTTGACCGCAAACGCCGCTTCGATATCGGGCACGAGGATCTGCGAGTAATCCGTGGCGGTGACCTGCCCGCTTGCACGAAAGCCCAGTGCACCCGCCGGCAAATCTGGAATCTGCTCGATCATGATTGACGTCCTCACCGTGATGGACGTCTGTATCTCAAATGGATTGTTACGGAGACGTCATCGCCGCAACAAGGATGCTTGCGCGTTACGGCTGCTGCGCTTTCGCGTGCGCCTCAAGCCACGGCGCCAGCGGTATCTGCCAGATGTTGTATTTGCTGTTATCCCAGTCCGCACGCACGGTGCCGGGTGCGATATCCACCAGGCGATCGCTGGCGAAGTAAAGCGTCCGATGGTCGGGACTCAGGCGCGCTTCCGCGTCAGAGACGGCGCTGTTCACGCCATTTCCCAGATGGATCGGCGTGCCCCATGTGCCGTTGTCGCGAAACACGATGAAAAGATCGATCTGACGCGCCGGCGAACGGCTGGAACCAAACACCACAAAGGACTCATCCGGCGCCACCGCAGGATCGACATCGGTGACATGGCCATCGCTGAAAGGCAGCGGCTGCGGGTCATCGTAACCACCGCGATGCCATGCCGCCCGATACAACTGGAAGTGCTTCGGATTGGCCGCCGGGTGCATGAAATACAGGCTGCCATCGGCCGCCACGCTGGGCGCAAAGGTGGAATCGCTGCGATTGACGTTATCCGGCAGGCGCACCGGCGCGCTCCACTTGCCGTTCTGCCACATCACCTTCCACAGGTTGCCGCCACGCTCGGGAAAGCTGCGCCCCATGAAGAACCCATCGAGCGGTTTGCCGCCCGGCGTCTTCGGGCGATTGGAAACGAAAACGAGAAAGCGCCCATCCGGCGACATCGAAGGCTCCATATCGCTCCACTGTCCGGAGAACGGCGCCATCACCGGCGTGGACCAATGCCCATGGTCGAGATGGCTGACCAGGATGCCGGAATACGTGCCATCGCTACGCGTGAAATACACCGTGTTGCCATCGGGCGTGAAGGCCGGCGCGCTGTCATGCAGCGGTCCGGAAATCACGCCGGGCGCGAACACCGTCGGCGTGACGTCCTGCGCTATGGCATCGGCACACATCAAGGCGAACACGGCAAGTACGGCGTAACGCAGCATTCCGACACCTCATGGTGGGAGCGCCGGATGCTAGCGCCCCTGCGAGCAAGGGCAAAGTGCGCTTAGTCCTGCTCGGGCGCCTTTCGGCTGACGCGACGCTTGCGCTGCGGGGCTTCCGAGGCGGCAATCAAGGCTTGCAGATACGCGATGCCTTCTTCCTCGGGGAAAAACGCCACCACGTCGGCCACGCTCAACTGATAGCGCTCACGCAACGCGAGGAACTCGCGACGGGCGCGCTCCATCGGCTTCTCCTTGGCATCGCTACGACGCGTCTGCTGCTCCTTGTCGAGTGCGGCCAGTTCTTCCTGGAACTGCCGGAATGCGTCTTTTTGGATAGCCATCGCAAGGGCGTCGTCGTGGCGATGCGGGGCGGCCATTGTGACACGCCTGCTCGAAATCGCGGAAATGGCAGGTGATGCCGCAAAAGATTCATAGAGCTGCGCCCCGGGGAGCACTCCGTCATGAGAATGTCAAAGCCTGCGATTCCTAGGAATTTGATAAGAATTCCGTTTGCCCAAATCGGCGCCTGCTTTAACCGGTCACCAACGAGCCGCTGGCTAGTCTGAACTTCCCAGGCGACCACCAGCAGGAGTGCATATGGATCCGATGACCCTTGATGCGCCATTTGCCGGCGACGAACTTCACGCCAGGCGCGTGTCGCCCGAGCCCGCCGAGGGCTATGTGCTGGACCCATGGTCCGGGCTCTACACGGAAACGGAAGCGGCTTATCAAAACCGGCTGCAATCCTCTCCGACACTCATGGCATGACACGAAAAACCCCGCCACGGCGGGGTTCTTTCAATCCGGAAAAGCCTCGTATTGCGGCAGATCGTCGGTGATCTCGAACCACGGCGCCTTCGAGCCGACAAAGATGTGTTTACTCGGGCGAATGGAAGGCGCATCGACCAGCGTTCCCATCGCCACATGGACAAACGCACCATCGCGCACCACCGAATAAAGCAGCGAGCCGCAACGGCCGCAATGTGCATCGTGCCCCGTGGGATCGCCCACGATCAGCAATGAGTCCTCACCCTGGATTAACGCCAGGTGTTCCCGCTCTATGCCCGCGAACGGCTTGAACGCCGAGCCGGTGGTGCGACGACACTGCGAACAATGGCAGTTGGCGGCGTACAGAAAAGCATCCTGCACCTGATAGCGGACGGCACCGCAATAACACTGCCCTACTAACGCATCGCCCGCATGTTGGGTCGCCATGGCCTGTTCTCATCCGTCTGATCTGGCGGATGTTAGCCCAGCCATACCCCGCCGTACTGGCGGGCGGATGCGCAAGGTCAGTTACTGCCCCTCACGGTCAGCATGTGCGCGAATCCCACGCAACATGATTTCCGCCTGGATTTGCCCCGCAATCGCCGAATCATCGGCCGCATGCCCATCCATCGTCTCCTGCAACGTGGCAAACCCATACAACCAGGCCCGCCAATACACCGACTCGCCCCGCTCAAAGACCTCGCAAAAGACCTCGATCGGCTCGCCCAGCTCATCAATCAACGTGAAATTCATTTCCATGGCAGCAACCACTTGTTGGAAGCACAGCCGCACCCAGCCGCCTGGAAAGGCGGTGCTCAGCGCGTACGAATGCCGTGCCGGGGATGGAGTTGGTGTTACTGATTAGGGGTGTATCAAGGAGCGTGCCAGCGGGGGCTTTTTAGTTCGAACATGGAGCATCGAAGGCGGATGCAAGACTCGCCTTCTACTGCAGACCCCAAGGGGCGCAGCGCATATTGCGTTGCGACGCCCCGAAAAAAAAGCCCGCTTGGGCGGGCTTTGGTTGCGCCCAAAAAAGCGCAAACGGTATCGGTGAGCTAGTGCGGGATCCGCTCAACAGATCATCGGCTACGCCTGGCGGCACACTGCTCTGAAAATGGAAGAGTGCAACAGGCGCCCGCGCGGTCATCAAGGAGCACTAGGCGCGAGCACGTTTCTTCGTCGCGACCGTCTTTGCTGCGGCCACCGCCACGGGGGCATCGTCGCGCAACTTCCGCACCCGCTTGACGGGCGAGGCGCTCTTCACCGGAGTCACCTCAAAACGCACGCCAAGCGCGCTGAGCAATTTTCCCACAGTGGCAAAGCCGGGCTTTGCGCCTGGTCGAAGCATCTTGTACAGGCTCTCGCGACCAAGGCCGCTTTCCTCGGCCACGCGCGTCATGCTCCGCGCCTTCACCACGTCAGCGACGGCGAGCAGAAACACGTCCATGTCGCCATCCTCGAGCGCGTCCTGCAGATACGCCGCGATAACCTCGTCATTGTCGAGGAACTCGGCGGCGTCAAATGTCTTAACCGTTGCAGTCATGGTTGTCGCCTTTCTAGCTCTTTCTTGCCTGTCTGGTTAAGCGCCGCCCGTATTCGCGGGATAATTTTATAGATCAGCATGCACGCTATTGAGAGCGCGCACCGCCTTCAGGTCATCTAGGGAGTGGTGCTGACATTCAGTCGGCCTTGCGCCGTCACGCATCGCCTCGCGCAGGTGGACACCCATCTCGCCGATCCCTGACAGACGATGCTAACCCTGCCTGTTAGGGTCAGTCAGTCATCGGCGCTGCCGCATTGCGCGACCTCGTGAATGACCATGACCACCAGGTCATGAGGCGCGGGCCGTGAGTGCCTCTAACACCCACGACCCGCTAACCATCAACAACTTCAAGAGAGTTGATCATGGCTACCCGCGATCATACGGGACGCATTCGCTCGTCCGTTCCCCCTGACGACACCCTCACTCCTCCGCCTGACGACTCGTCATCCACGGCGGTGGCATGGCCCGAAACCCTGCGTCATAGCACTCGCGGTGACATCGCCTTGGCGGTGCTCGCCCTCACGCGCTTGCGTATCGACAGCGAGCAGTGCCGCCACGCGCAGGCGCGTGGATTCCCCGGCAGAGCGCTGCCGTGGCCGCTTCCCGTGGCCGTCACGGCCAGCCTGGGCACGGCGATCCACTGCCTTCAGCGGTACGCCCGCCTGCTCGGTGACGAGCCTCGAGTGAACACCACACGCCTCCGATGATCGCCGTTGCAGCGCATCGGCCGGTATGGCGATGCGCCTCACTCGGGCGATCACCGACGTAGCTGCCAAGCATTCACTGACACGGAGCGCTGTAAGCGCCTATCCGCTGTGCGGCCGTGTCCGACAGGGAGGAACCACCATGGAACTGATCCAGCTCACCCCGCATTCGGAAGTGGACCCCTCGCAACCCCTGCGAGCCCCCGGCGACATCTTGCTGCACGCCTATCTGATCCCGAGCGCCCTCAATCCCGCCCAACTTGCCCGCCGCACCGGCATACCTTCCAATCAGATCAAAGCTTTCATTGCCGACACCCACCCCATCACCCCAAAAATCGCCGTCCGCCTTTCCCTCGCCTTCGACACCACCGCCTTTTACTGGCTGGCATTGCAGGCACGGCACGATCTAGAAAGGGTGAAGCCGGTGGTCCGCGCCTATCGTCCTCTTGTTGATTAAGCGAGTTAGTGCAACAAGAGTCCGCGCAGGTGCACAAGCAAAAACTGGGATCAGAACTGCATTTTCCGTCGCCAAATCAGACATGCGCTGCACTGCCGATTCCGTCAGAGGAAAGAAAGTGCACTCTGACCCCAGTTTTGCGGCGATGCGCCTCATTCGGGTGATCACCGACGTAGCTGCCAAGCATTCACTGACACGGAGCGCTGTAAGCGCCTATCCGCTGCCCGGCCGTGTCCGACAGGGAGGAACCACTATGGAACTGATCCAGCTCACCCCACATTCGGAAGTAGACCCCTCGCAACCCCTGCGAGCCCCCGGCGACATCCTGCTGCACGCCTACCTCATCCCAAGCGCACTCAACCCCGCCCAACTTGCCCGCCGCACCGGCATACCCGCCCACCACATCAAAGCCTTCATCGCCGACACCCAGCCCATCACCCCCAAGATTGCCATTCGGCTATCTCTGGTCTTCGACACCACCGCCTTTTACTGGCTGGCACTTCAGGCGCGGTACGATCTGGAAAGGGAGAAGCCTGTGGTGCGCGCTTATCGTCCGCTTGTTGATTAAGGACAACGCACGACAAATGGAGCGGAGGTGGTTAAGTCGCGCCGCCATTGCTCGAATTAACTACCTTTGGATCACCCCTGATTTCTCACAGCGTCCAAGCGTTTCTCTGCCATGACGGGTTCACTCCCTTGGCCCGATGCCCGAAACGCGCGCACAAAAAAACCGCCAACTGGCGGTTTCTTGCTTTCGATAACGATGCTCGCGCATCGCCATCTTCGATTGGTGCCCAAGGGGGGACTCGAACCCCCACGCCTTACGGCGCTACCACCTCAAGGTAGTGCGTCTACCAATTCCGCCACCTGGGCAGGTGTCTTACTTAGTTTTTCTTTGCCGGTTCCGTCGCGGCTGGCACGTCGCCCGTAGACTTGGCCGGAGCCGTTGCAGCGGGGACATCGCCCTGTGCCGGCTTGGTGGCCTGCGGGATTTCCGCGTTGGCCGGAGCGGCGGGCTGCGCATTTTGCGTTGCAGCCGGCTTGTTGGCAAGACCGGACATCACACCCAGATCGTTGCCGTTATCGGACTGTGCCTTGCCGTTGTGGCCGAGGTAGATACCCATACCCAGGCTCAACGCGAAGAACAGCGCTGCCAGCACCGCCGTGGAGCGAGTGAGGAAGCTGGCCGAACCGCGTGCACCGAAAACGGTTGCGGACGCGCCGCCACCGAAACCCGAGCCTGCGTCGGCGCCAGCGCCGCGCTGCATCAGGATCAGCACGATCATCGCCGCGGCGATCAGAATGTAGAAAACGCTGAAGATGACGAACATGGTTCTGTTTAAGAGTCCGTAGCGCTTAATGCGCCGCAGCGCAGATTCCCAGGAAATCGGCCGATGCCAGCGAGGCGCCTCCGATCAGTCCACCATCCACGTCTGCTTGCGCGAACAATTCCGCAGCATTCGCCGCTTTGACGCTGCCGCCGTAAAGCAGCCGAGTCAGACGGGCAATCATAGCATCTTCTTTTTCCAGTTGGCTACGGATGAACGCATGCACATGCTGTGCCTGCTCCGGCGTGGCGGAATGGCCCGTACCAATGGCCCAGAGGGGTTCGTAGGCAATCACGGCAGTGTCGAAACTGCCGATGCCGTTGAGATCAAGCACGGCTTTGAGCTGGCGCGCCACGACTTCTTCGGTCTCGCCAGCCTGGCGCTGGGCCAGCGTTTCACCCAGGCAGAGAATGGGGGTGAGACCGCCGGCGCGGGCGGCGGCGAATTTGCGGGCCACCTGGGCGCAGGTTTCGCCGTGGTACTGGCGGCGCTCGGAATGGCCGACGATGGTCCACTGCGCACCGATGTCGGCCAGCATGGCGGCGGACACTTCACCGGTATAGGCGCCCTGCCCCTCGTGCTCGCTCACGTCCTGGCCGCCAAAACCGAGGCCCGAACCGGCATGCTGGCTCGCCAGTTCGCCCAGGTACGGGAACGGCGGCATCACCACCACATCGATGGCGGTCGGCAAGGCGGCGACGATGTCGCTGACCAGGGCTGTCGCCATGCTGCGGCTACCATGCATCTTCCAGTTGCCGGCGACGAGTTTCTTGCGCATGCGCGTGTTCCATTGCGTATAAACGACCAAGCTTACCGATCGACCATGCCACTGGCAACGAAGACCCGACAAACCCTTGCCGTTATGGAAAAAATCGGATGGACCACAAGGAGACCACTTCTATGCCACCTGCCCGCCCATTGAGTCTGGTGACCGGCGCCTCTGCCGGCATCGGCGCGGCCTTTGCGCGGGATCTTGCGGCGCGAGGCCACGATCTGGTGCTTACTGCCCGACGCGTTGAGCGGCTTGAAGCGCTGGCGCAGGAGCTACGCGACCAGCACAAGGCAAGTGTGACAGTTCTGGCGGCTGATCTGGCTGACCCTGCCGCCGTCCGCCAACTGTGCGAGGCGCTGGATGCGCGTGGACTCAACGTGGACTGGCTGATCAATAACGCCGGTTACGGGGTGCCGGGCACGTTTGAAGCGGTGGCTTGGCCGGTGCATGAGGCGTTTATCCGGGTGTTGATGACTGCGCCGGCTGAGTTGGCTTGGCGTCTGTTGCCGGGGATGCGTGAGCGGGGATATGGGCGCATCGTCAATGTTGCTTCGCTGGCGGGGCATGTGCCGGGGTCGGCGGGTCATACGCTTTATGCGGCGAGCAAGGCGTATCTGATCAAGTTCTCGCAGTCGTTGGCGTTGGAGAACCGGCATCTTGGGGTGAATGTTTGTGCGCTGTGCCCGGGGTTTACTTGGTCGGAGTTTCATGACGTCACGGGCACGCGGCAGTTGATGAATAAGTTGCCTGGGTTTATGTGGCAGACGGCTGAGGCTGTGGTGCGTGAGGGGTATGAGGCTGTCGAGTGTGGTGAGGTTGTGCGTGTGACGGGCGGGGTGAATCGCTTTATCAAGGCGATGATGAAGCTGCTGCCGGATAGGTTGACGTTGTGGCTTTCGGCGCGGGAGTCGAAGAGGTATCGGGATTTGGGGGAAGTGGCTTAGGCGGCGATCTGATCGCAACGTAACTTGTAGGAGCGCACTTGTGCGCGACCAGCCGACGGAGCGGTAGATCTCGGCGTTGCGGTCGCGCACAAGTGCGCTCCTACAAAAAAGGGGTACGTACGCCTGTGGGGCGGATCAAAGGATGCGGGCCGCCCTTTGTAGGAGCGCACTTGTGCGCGACCAGCCGTCGGAGCGGTACGTCTCAGCGTTGCGGTCGCGCACAAGTGCGCTCCTACAAGGGGGAGGCGCAGGTCTGGGGATGGCGGATCAGAGTTGCTGGTTGGCTATTTGTGGGAGCGCAACATCGAAACTGCCGTCGATATACTGCGCTTGTCCAACTTGCGCAGGGCACGTCGATGAGCTTCAAGGATCATTTCTCAGGGCATGCGTCGATCTATCGCGAGGCTCGCCCTTCTTATCCTGATGCGTTGTTTGACTGGCTCGCGCAGATCGCCCCGGCGACCGAGCTTGCCTGGGATTGCGGCTGTGGAAACGGGCAAGCCAGTGTCTCGCTTGCTGAGCGTTTTGCGCGCGTGTTTGCCAGCGATCCGAGTGCGAATCAAATCGCCAATGCAGAGGCGCGCGCGAACATCGAATACCGTGCCGAACCGTCCGAGTATTGTTCGCTACCCGATGCCAGCGCCGATCTGGTGACGATTGCTCAGGCGCTGCATTGGTTTGATTTCGATGCGTTCTATGCGGAAGTGCGGCGGGTGCTCAAACCCGGCGGCGTGATCGCCGCGTGGTCATACGCGGATTGTCATGTCACGCCTGACGTCGATGCGCTGAAGAATCGTGTGTATGTGGATCTTGTCGGCCCATATTGGCCGCCGGAACGCGATCTGGTCGATTCAGGCTATCGCACCATTCCCTTTCCGTTCGTGGAAATCGCGGCGCCGCCGTTCGAGATGTCGGTGCGCTGGAGTGTCGAACACTTCATCGCCTATTTGCGGTCGTGGTCGGCGACGCAGCGGTATGTGAAGGACAAAGGGGAAGATCCGGTCGCGATGGTGGAGGCGGAGCTTCGCGCGGCTTGGGGACAAGGTGCGCGCGAAGTGAAGTGGGACTTCTACATGCGCTGCGGGCACGTCTAGAGCGAGGTAGAAACATTCCCGCGAGCACCCGCCCCTCACCCCAACCCTCTCCCCGGAGGGGAGAGGGAGTTGACTGAGGCGTCAGATCAACTTGATCTCGCGCAATCGCTCCAGCAAATACTCATGCGAGGTAATGCTGGTGTTGTAGCGACTCGGGTTGTCCGGCGTGATCGTCTGCGGCAACGGATCGAGCACCACGTCCGGATTCGGGTGCAGGAAGTACGGCACCGAGTAGCGCGGCTTGCGGGCGTTGTCGTTCTGCGGGTTCACCACGCGGTGCGAGGTGGATGGATACACGTGGTTGGTCAGGCGCTGCAGCATGTCGCCGATGTTGACCACGATGGCGTCGCCTTCGGTGGTGATCGGCAGCCACTCGCCTTCGCGGGTGAGCACTTCCAGGCCTTCGGCGCTGGCGCCGACCAGCAAGGTGATGAAGTTGATGTCCTCGTGGGCGCCGGCGCGCACGTTCGGGATGTTTTCGTCGGTGATCGGCGGATAGTGGATCGGGCGCAGGATGGAGTTGCCCTGGTCGATCTTGTCGTCGAAGAAGTGCTCGGGCAGATCGATGTGCAGGGCCAGTGCGCGCAGTACGCGCGAGCCAAGCTGATCGAGCGCTTCGAACAAGCCGTAGCCGTTCTGCTTGAAGTCGGCGATTTCGGCCGGCCAGATGTTCGGCGGCATGACGTCGGCGAATTTCGAATCGCGCGGGATTTCGCGGCCGACGTGCCAGAACTCCTTGAGGTCGGCGAACTTGCTGTCCTTGGCCGTTTCCACCTTGTACGGCGTATAGCCGCGAGCGCCACCACTGCCGGCGATGTGGTACTTCATCTTGGTGTCGTTCGGCAGCGCGAAGAAGCGCTGGAACGAGTCGTAGGCGCCGTCGATCAGCTCGCGCGGGATGCCATGGCCGCTGATGCAGCAGAAGCCGTATTCACGGTAGGCGTTGCCCAGCTCGGCCACGAACGCGGCGCGATCGGTGTCGTAACGACGGATGTCGAGAGTCGGAACTTTCTTCATGATCTGTCCACAGGTTGTGCGTGCGGTCCACTTATCTGTCCGCCACCGCAGGGGCGGGGCACGTCGGGCCAATCCTTGGCGACCTGGGTAACAAAAACGCTTTACAGGCTCACGAACGTTCTGCCGCCGATTTTACGACACCGGCGAGCTGTTCGGCCAACTGGCGCACTTCGGCCTCGTCGCCCGCCTCGATCGTGACGCGGACCAGGGGCTCGGTGCCGGAGGCGCGCAGCACCACGCGGCCGCGACCGGCCAGGGTCTGCTCGGTCTGGGCCAGCGCGGCGCGCACCGCCTCGCTGCCAAGGGCTTCGCGGGCGCCGTCGGCACGCACGTTGATCATGATCTGGGGCATCTTGTGCAGCCCCTGGCGGGCCACGGCTAGGTCGGCGCCGGCCAGGGCTTCGAGCACGGCCAGCGCGGACACGATGCCGTCGCCGGTGGTGGCGCGGTCCAGGCACAGGATATGGCCGGAGGTCTCGCCGCCCAGGTTGCCGCCGTGCTCCTTGAGCTGCTGCAGCACATAGCGGTCGCCCACGTTGGCGCGGATCAGCTTCACGTCGAGCTTGGCCAGCGCCAGCTGCAGGCCGTAGTTGCTCATCAGCGTGCCGACCACCGGTCCGAGCAGCAGGCCCTGGGCATGCCAGGCGTTGGCCAGCACGTAGAGAATGTCGTCGCCGTCGGCGGTCTTGCCGTGGCGGTCGACCAGTTGCAGGCGGTCGCCATCGCCGTCGAAGGCAATGCCGATATCGGCGCCCTGCTCCACTACCGCGCGCTGCAGCGACTGCGGATGGGTGGAGCCGACGTCGCGGTTGATGTTGAAGCCGTCGGGCTTGTCGCCCAGCGTGGTGACCACGGCGCCCAGCTCAGAGAACACCTTGGGCGCCACCTGGTAGGTCGCGCCGTTGGCACAGTCCAGCACGATCTTGATGCCGCGCAGGTTGAAGTCTTCCGAGACGGTGGACTTGCAGAACTCCGCGTAGCGCGTGACGGCATCGGCAATGCGAATCGCCTTGCCCAACTGCTCGGAGGGCACGGTGGCGAAGTCGAGCTCAAGCTCTTCTTCGATCGCCAGCTCTACTTCGTCGGACAGCTTCTCGCCGTTGGCGGAGAAGAACTTGATGCCGTTGTCGTGATGAGGATTATGCGAGGCGCTGATGACGATGCCTGCATCGGCGCGCAGGGAGCGCGTGAGGAAGGCGACGCCCGGCGTGGGCATGGGGCCGAGCAGCGACACATCGGCGCCTGCCGCGACCAGGCCTGCTTCGAGTGCGGACTCAAACATATAGCCGGACACGCGCGTGTCCTTGCCAATCACTACCTTCGGTCGCGGCCGGCCGTGGCGGGCGAGCACCACGCCCACGGCGCGTCCCAGCCGCAGCATGAAATCGGCGCTGATCGGCCACTGCCCCACGAGACCGCGAATACCGTCGGTTCCGAAATACTTCCGTTGCGTCATGGTCCTGCTCCTACCGGGTCGGCGCTACAAAGGCGCCAGACGTCCTGGTCTGTTTGGTTATTCGTCGTCCGGCCAACGCGGCGCGGAAGGTTTGTCGTCGCGGCGCGGCGGTGTGTCGCCGACTTGCACGGCGTTCCATACCGCCAATGCATCCACCGTGGCCGCCACATCGTGCACGCGCACCATGCGCGCGCCACGCTGCACGGCGATGACCGCGGCCGCGACCGAACCGGCCATGCGTTCGGCCGGCACCTGGCGGCCGGTCAGCGTGCCGATCATCGATTTGCGCGACATGCCCACGTAGACGCCGCTGCCAAGGCTGGCGAAACGTTCCAGCGCGCGCAGCAGCGCGAGATTGTGTTCCAGGTTCTTGCCGAAACCAAAGCCCGGGTCGACCATCACTTTGCGGCGATCGATGCCGGCAAGCTCGCAGGCGAACAGGCGATCGGTGAGGAAGCGATGCACTTCGCCCACCACGTCGTCGTACTGCGGATCGTCCTGCATGCTGCGCGGCTCGCCCAGCATATGCATCAGGCACACCGGCACCCCCAGCTCGGCCACGGCGTCCATGGCGCCCTCGCGCCGCAGCGCGTAGACGTCGTTGACCATGCCGGCGCCCGCGGCCACGGCCGCGCGCATCACTTCGGGCTTGGAGGTATCAATGGCCAGCGGCACGCCGGTGCGCGCCACCAGTTGTTGCAGCACGGGCAGCACGCGGCGCAGTTCTTCGTCCACCGGCACGTCGTCGGAACCGGGGCGGGTCGATTCGCCGCCGATATCGAGCATGTCCGCGCCCTCTTCCACCATGCGCAGGCCATGCGCAACGGCGCCATCGACCGACGCGTATTGACCACCGTCAGAGAACGAATCGGGCGTGACGTTGAGGATGCCTACCACGCGCGGACGGTCGAGCTTCAACTGGCGGCCGTTGCAGTCGAGCACGGGAGCGAACAGATCGAAAGACATGATGACTCCCAGGGGTGACCTTAGGACGCGCCGCCCAGCGGTCCCATGAACTGGCGGTAATAGCGCAGCTCGTCGATCGAATCGCGGATATCGGACAGCGCCGTATGCGCCGATTCCTTGGCAAAGCCCTTGCCGATGGCCGGCGACCAGCGGCGTGCGAGCTCCTTGAGCGTCGACACGTCCAGATTGCGGTAATGGAAGAAGCGCTCCAGGCGCGGCATCTGGCGATGCAGGAAGCGGCGGTCCTGGCAGATGGAGTTGCCACACATCGGCGATTTGCCCGGCGGCACCCATTCCTTGAGGAAGTTGAGCGTGGCCTGTTCGGCGGCCAGGTGGTCGTCGGCCGAGGCCACCACCTGTTCCCACAGACCGGAGCGGCGATGCTGGTTGCGGTTCCACGCGTCCATGCCTTCCAGGCGCTCCAAGGCGTGCCGGATCGCGAAGACCGGGCCTTCGGCCAGTACGCGAAGATCCTTGTCGGTGACGATCGTGGCGATCTCGAGGATGGAGTCGTTGTCCGTATCGAGGCCGGTCATCTCCAGATCGATCCAGATCAGATTGTCTTCGTTCGCTTGGCTCATGCGCCCTCCTGGACGCGGAGTCTAACAGCAGGTTGCGGGCCGCCACCCTGATTTTCGGCCTAGCTCTTACGCCGAACCCTCGCCGGGGGAGCGTGGAGCACGCATGAAGGCCATGCGATGATCGCTGCATGCAGACCTTCTTCTGGCACGACTACGAGACCTTCGGCGCCGACCCCTGGCGCGATCGACCCGTCCAGTTCGCGGGCATCCGCACGACCATGGAGCTGGAAATCGTGGGCGAGCCGGTGATGTTCTTCGGCAAGCCACCCCGTGAAATGCCGCCCCATCCCGACGCCTGCCTGATCACCGGCATCACGCCGCAACAGGCCGAGCGCGAGGGTTGCCTCGAGGCGGACTTCGCCGCCCGCGTGCACGAACAGCTGGCCCAGCCGGGCACCTGCGGCGTGGGCTACAACTCCCTGCGCTTCGACGACGAGATCGGGCGCCAGATGTTCTACCGCAATATGTTCGAGCCTTATGGCCGCGAATGGGAGAACGGCAACTCGCGCTGGGACCTGATCGACCTGGTGCGCATGTGCCAGGCGCTGCGACCCGAAGGCATCGAATGGCCCAGGCGCGAGGATGGCTCGCCCAGCTTCAAGCTTGAGCATCTGGCCACCGCCAACCACCTGCGGCAGGAGCGCGCGCACGACGCCTTGTCGGACGTCTACGCGCTGATCGACCTGGCGCGCCTGATCCGTGTGCGCCAGCCGCGGCTATGGGACTGGTACTTCAACCTGCGCCGCAAGCAGCGCGTGTTCGAGATGCTCGACGTGGTGGCGATGACGCCGGTGCTGCATGTGTCGTCGCGTTATCCAGCGAGCCGTCACTGCCTCGCGGTGGTGGCGCCCTTGGCGGCCCATCCGAGTCGCCCGGGGGAAATCATCGTTTACGACCTTTCCAGCGATCCGTCTGAACTGCTTGAGCTGGATGAGGATGAAATCGCGGACCGGGTGTTCACTTCGCGTGCCGATCTGCCTGAAGGTGTGGAACGCATTCCGCTGCGCACCGTGCGTGCGAATCGGGCGCCGGCGCTCGCGCCGTTGTCTACGCTCAAGGGCATGGACATGGGGCGTCTGCAGATCGACCTGGAGAAGATTCAGGCCCATCGCGACATGCTCGCTTCGGCGGATGGTCTGGCGGCCAAGCTACGTCGAGTGTTCCAGCGCGCTGCCGATCTGCCGCCCCCGGCCGATCCCGAACTCGCCTTGTACGGCGGCTTTCTGCCTGATGCCGACAAGCGCCTGCTGACCGATATCCGCGGCACGCCGCCCGAACAGCTGGGGCAACGCGCGTTTCCATTCCGCGACACGCGCTATCCGGAGCTGCTGTTCCGCTATCGGGCCCGCAACTGGCCGCACACGCTGAACTTGGACGAACAGGTGCGCTGGCAGGCGTTCTGCCGCGATCGCCTGACCAAGCCCACGCCGCTGACCAACCTCACGCTGGACGATTACTTCGCCCGCATCGCCGCCTTGCGCACCGAGCATGCGAGCGACGATAAACTCGCCATCCTCGATCAACTGCAAGCCTGGGGCGAGCAGCTCGCCGCCGACCTTGCACCCATCAGCACCTGACCACAGACACCATGGCCAACACCTATTTTTCGACTGCTACTTTTCGCTTTCTTCGATCGCTTGAAAAGAACAACAACCGCGAATGGTTCCACGCGCACAAAGACGACTACGAAACCCATGTGCGTGAGCCGTTTCTCGCCCTGATCGGCGACTTGCAGGCGCCGTTGAACAAGATCAGCAAGCATTACCGCGCCGATACGCGCAAGAACGGCGGTTCGCTGTTTCGCATTTTTCGTGACACGCGATTCTCGAACAACAAGCTGCCTTACAAATCATGGCAGGGTGCGCGGTTCTTCCATGAGCGGCGCCACGAGATCCCGGCGCCCTCGTTCTATGTGCAGATCCAGCCGGGCGACTGCTTTGCCGGCGGCGGCATGTGGCATCCGGAACCGGAGGCGCTCAAGCACATCCGCGGCTTTCTTGCCGACAATCCCGAGGCATGGAAAAAGGCCACGCGCAGCAAGACGTTCCGTGATCACTTCGAATTCTGGGGTGAATCATTGAGCCGACCGCCGCGCGGGTTTGATCCGGCGCATGAGTTGATCGATGACATCAAGCGCAAGGATTTCGCTTGTGGCGAGGGTTTTGACGAGAAGCTGGCGTGCTCGGCGGAGTTGTTGCCGTGGTTGGTGGATACTTATAAGCGGGTGGCGCCGATGATTGATTATTTGTGTGCGGCGCAGGAGTTGGAGTTTTAAGCAAGAACGGCGGACGGCGCCCGGCTTTTCTGTGGGAGCGCACCCTGTGCGGGACAAACCAACGAAGCGATACATCCAGGCGTGACTGTCGCGCACAGGGTGCGCTCCCACAGGTTTTCGCCTTGGGCTTGTGAACGACGAGCCTTGAGACGCAACCCGAAAATCCGCCGAACCGATTCAATCGACTTCGCTTAGCACCTTCAATCCCGGCCGCTGCTTCGCCAGCTTGCGCAGCAATGCCGCGAAGTTCTGCAAATCGGCATGCCACGGCGACGCTTCGCGCCAGTAGAGCGCGATCTCGCGACCTGGAGCTTGTCCTTTGAGCTTGGCGAGCACGACATTGGGCATCGAAGCCAATCGTTCGTGCGCCAGAGCCGGCACCAGCGCATAGCCTCCGCGCAATTCCACCAGCGCAGCGAGGCTTTCCAGGCTCACGTCCTGCACGTGACCGCCGCCGAGTACATCTTCGCAATGGCTTTCGGTCATCAGCGTGGCGTCGGTGGCATCGAGTTGTTCCAGGCCCACGCTGCGCTTGCCGGCCATGGCGTGGTCGGCGCGGAACATGACTTCCCAGGGTTCGAAGAACAACGGGCGCATCGCTACGCCACTAACTGGCGGGACCAGAGGAGCCAGCACCGCGTCGAGCTCGCCCTCGTTCAAGCGGCGCAGCAGGCCGCGTGGCTTGCCTTCGGAAAGACTCAGGCGCGTGCCCGGAAAATGCTGGGGAAACGGGCCGATCAGATGCGGCAGCAGATAAGGACCGAGCGAGGCGGGAACACCGAGCCGCAGCTCGCCGCCGAATGCCACCTCGCCCGCGCGTGCCACTTGCTGCAGGTGTTCCGCCGCGGCAAGCACGGCATCAATCTGTTCAAGCAAACGTTGACCGCCCGCCGTGGGCACGATGCGGCGACCGCCTCGCTCAAACAGCGGCGCACCCAGCGCCTGCTCCACTTTCTGCACCTGATGCGAGAGGCCGGACGGGCTGATGTGCATCGCACGCGCCGCGCTATTGAAGCTGCCATGGCGACGCACCGCCTGCACCAGCATCAGGTCACGAAGCGAGACTACCGATAGGTGAGAAGAAATCATCCGTGGGGTGCTTGCCTGGCCTGTGACGGGGCGAAGCATAAACGACCCTGATGGTCACCGTGACAGGATGCCTGCCTCCCCTTTGTAGGAGCGCACTTGTGCGCGACCCACCGGTGCGGTGATTCCGGAGGTATCGGTCGCCCACAAGTGGGCTCCTACAAGGGGACCGTGTCACCGGCCTTTTGTGGGAGCGCACCCTGTACGCGACAAACCAACGGAGCGGCAATCCTTGCCTGGCTTGTGACGGGGCGAAGCATAAACGACCCTGATGGTCACCGTGACAGGATGCCTGCCTCCCCCTTGTAGGAGCGCACTTGTGCGCGACCCACCGGTGCGGTGATTCCGGAGGTATCGGTCGCCCACAAGTGGGCTCCTACAAGGGGACCGTGTCACCGGCCTTTTGTGGGAGCGCACCCTGTGCGCGACAAACCAACGGAGCGGCAATCTCGATGTGCCCCTGTCGGCCACAGGGTGGCCTCCCACAAATGAAGCAGACAGTGCGCGATACCTCAGCAAGGTCTCTGTGGGAGCGCACCCTGTGCGCGACAAACCAGCGGAGCGGCAATCCCGATGTGCCCCTGTCGGCCACAGGGTGGCCTCCCACAATGACGCGAGGAGCGCCCCGTGCATCGCGCAAAAAGAAAGGGCGGCTTGCGCCGCCCTTCTCCAGTCACTGTGACGTGACTCACCGCTCTCAGGCAGTAACCGTGTCGGCCACGTCCTGGTAATCGGCGATCTGATTGAAGTTCATGTACTTGTAGATCTTCTCGCCGTTGGCATCGAGCACGCCCACGTCCGTCATGTACTCGGCCTTGGTCGGGATGCGGCCCAGGCGCGAGCAGATCGCGGCGAGTTCGGCCGAGCCCAGGTACACGTTGGAGTTCTTGCCCAGACGGTTGGGGAAGTTGCGGGTGGAGGTGGAGAACACCGTGGCACCCTCGCGCACCTGCGCCTGGTTGCCCATGCACAGCGAGCAGCCCGGCATTTCCATGCGGGCGCCGGCGATGCCGAGCACGCCGTAGTGGCCTTCCTCGGTCAGCTGCTGCTGGTCCATCTTGGTCGGCGGAGCGACCCACAGCTTGGTCGGGATGTCGCGCTTGCCTTCCAGCAGCTTCGATGCAGCACGGAAGTGACCGATATTGGTCATGCACGAACCGATGAACACTTCATCGATGGTCGCACCGGCCACGTCGCTGAGCGTCTTCACGTCGTCCGGGTCGTTCGGGCAGGCCACGATGGGCTCATGCACGTCAGCCAGGTCGATCTCGATGACGGCGGCATATTCGGCGTCGGCATCGCGCTCCAGCAGCTGCGGGTTCGCGAGCCATGCTTCCATCGCCTTGATGCGGCGTTGCAGGCTGCGCGGATCCTTGTAGCCCTGCGCGATCATGACCTTCAGCAGCGTGATATTGCTGTTGATGTATTCGATGATCGGCGCCTTGTCCAAGTGCACCGTGCAACCGGCGGCGGAGCGCTCGGCCGAGGCATCGGACAGCTCGAACGCCTGCTCCACCTTCAGATTCGGCAGACCTTCGATCTCCAGGATGCGGCCGGAGAAGATGTTCTTCTTGCCCTGCTTGGCGACGGTGAGCAGACCGCTCTTGATCGCGTAGAGCGGGATCGCATTGACCAGGTCACGCAGGGTGACGCCCGGCTGCAGTTCGCCCTTGAAGCGAACGAGCACGGATTCGGGCATATCCAACGGCATCACACCGGTGGCGGCCGCGAAGGCCACCAGACCGGAGCCGGCCGGGAAGGAAATGCCGATCGGGAAACGCGTGTGGCTGTCGCCGCCGGTGCCGACGGTGTCGGGCAGCAGCATGCGGTTGAGCCAGGAGTGGATCACGCCATCGCCCGGACGCAGCGAGATGCCGCCACGCGTGCTGATGAATTCCGGCAGCGTGTGGTGGGTCTTGACGTCAACCGGCTTCGGATAGGCGGCGGTGTGGCAGAACGACTGCATGACAAGGTCGGCCGAGAAGCCCAGGCAAGCCAGGTCCTTCAGCTCGTCGCGGGTCATCGGGCCGGTGGTGTCCTGCGAACCCACCGAGGTCATCTTCGGCTCGCAATAGGTGCCCGGGCGCACGCCCTGGCCTTCCGGCAGGCCGATGGCACGGCCGACCATCTTCTGCGCCAGCGTAAAGCCCTTGCCGGTATCGGCCGGCTGTTGCGGCAGGCGGAACAGGGTGGACACCGGCAGGCCCAGCGCTTCGCGCGCCTTGGCGGTGAGGCCGCGACCCACGATCAGCGGGATGCGGCCACCGGCGCGCACTTCGTCGAACAGCACATCGGACTTGACCTGGAATTCGGCGATCACTTCACCGTTCTTCAGCGCCTTGCCTTCGTACGGACGCAGCTCAACCACGTCGCCCATGTTCATGCTGGACACGTCGAGTTCGATCGGCAGCGCGCCGGCGTCTTCCATCGTGTTGTAGAAGATCGGGGCGATCTTGCTGCCCAGGCACACGCCGCCGAAGCGCTTGTTCGGAATGAAGGGGATATCTTCGCCGGTAAACCACAGCACCGAGTTGGTGGCGGACTTGCGGCTGGAACCGGTACCGACCACGTCGCCGACGTAGGCCACCAGGTGGCCCTTTTCCTTCAGCGATTCGATGAAGGCGATCGGGCCCCGCTTGCCGTCTTCTTCGGGCTGGAACGGCGCGCCGTCGCGCTGGTTCTTCAGCATGGCGAGGGCATGCAGCGGGATGTCCGGACGCGTGGTGGCATCGGGTGCCGGCGACAGGTCATCGGTATTGGTTTCGCCCGGCACCTTGAACACGGTGACGGTGAGGCTTTCCGGCACTTCCGGCTTGCTGGTGAACCATTCCGCATCGGCCCAGCTCTGCAGCACGGCCTTGGCGTTGACGTTGCCCTTGTCGGCCTTGTCCTTGACGTCGTGGAAGGCGTCGAACATCAGCAGGGTGTGCTTGAGCGCGTTGGCGGCGACGGTGCCGATCTGCGCGTCGTCGAGCAGCTCGATCAGCGGATGGATGTTGTAGCCGCCCAGCATGGTGCCGAGCAGTTCGGTGGCCTTCTCGCGCGAGATCAGCGCGCACTTTTCGGTGCCGAACGCCACGGCTGCCAGGTACGAGGCCTTGACCTTGGCCGCATCGTCCACGCCAGCCGGCACGCGGTTGGTGATCAGGTCGACGAGGAACGTCTCTTCACCGGCGGGGGGATTCTTCAGCAGTTCGATCAGCTCGGCGGTCTGCTGGGCCGACAGCGGCAGTGCGGGGATTCCCAGCGCGGCGCGCTCGGCAACATGTTGGCGGTAGGCGTTAAGCATGTGGTCTCGTCCGGTGAACGTGGATCAAAGGGGCAGCGGGCGATGGTTTGCGCCATCGCGGCGGAGGTTCACCCGGCGGGAGAGGTTCCGCGTGGCCGCTGCCGGCGTTCGACAAGGCGCAAGGTCTTGTCGCCATGCCGTTCTTGGCGGCATCACAGCCCGCTATTTTGCCAGTCCGGCCCCAAGCGCCGCAACGCAAGACAACGCTTCCGCCTGCGTTCGAAATCTTGCAAGGCGAATGTGCGGCAATCCCCAATCGGGTCTCTTGCGCGTTTGGGCTTTTGTCCCAAACTGAATGGGAGTGCTGAACGGAGAGGATGGATTCCCCGGATTGCCAGGCCTTCTTCGCCGTCATCCCGGCGTAGGCCGGGATCCAGTAGCGTCGACTTCTGGTGGTCGCGAAAACCCAACACAGGGTCACTGGATCCCGGCCTGCGCCGGGATGACGAGCTACAAAGGCTTTGCAATTCCCCTCACGTCCCGTGCCCTAGGATCCCCAAGCTACGCGTTCGCGCGTTCGCCAGACTCACGCAACAGGAGTTAGCCCATGCTGGATTCATTCGCCACCCGCGACACCCTCACTGTCAACGGCAGCCAGTACAACTTTGCCAGCCTGGCCAAGCTCGGCCAGCGCTTTGACCTCAAGACCCTGCCCTATTCGCTCAAGATCCTCCTGGAAAATCTGTTGCGCCACGAGGACGGCGTCAATGTGACCTCGAAGGAAATCGAGGCCATCGCCAACTGGGATGCCAAGGCCGAGCCCGATACCGAGATCGCCTTCATGCCCGCCCGCGTGGTGCTGCAGGACTTTACGGGCGTGCCCTGCGTGGTCGACCTGGCCGCGATGCGCGATGCGGTGGTGAAGCTCGGCGGCGACGCCAAGCAGATCAATCCGCTGGCGCCGGCTGAGCTGGTGATCGACCACTCCGTGCAGGTCGACGTCTACGGCTCGGAATCCGCGCTGGAGAAAAACGTCGAGATCGAATTCCAGCGCAACCAGGAACGCTACGCCTTCCTGCGCTGGGGCCAGAAGGCGTTCGACAACTTCAAGGTGGTGCCGCCGCGCACGGGCATCGTGCACCAGGTGAACCTGGAGCACCTGGCCCGCGTGGTGTTCACGGCCGAGAAGGACGGCGCGCCCTGGGCCTATCCGGACACCGTGTTCGGCACCGACTCGCATACCACCATGATCAATGGCATCGGCGTGCTCGGCTGGGGCGTGGGCGGCATCGAGGCTGAAGCGGCGATGCTGGGCCAGCCGTCGTCGATGCTGATTCCGCAGGTGGTCGGCTTCAAGCTCACCGGCAAGCTCTCGGAAGGCGTGACCGCGACCGACCTCGTGCTCACCGTCACGCAGATGCTGCGCAAGCTCGGCGTGGTGGGCAAGTTCGTGGAGTTCTTCGGCAGCGGCCTCAAGCACCTGGCGCTGGCCGACCGCGCCACCATCGGCAATATGGCGCCGGAATACGGCGCCACCTGCGGCATCTTCCCGATCGACCAGGAAGCGCTCAATTACCTGCACCTGTCCGGTCGCAGCGACGATCAGATCCGCCTGGTGGAGGCCTACGCCAAGGCGCAGGGCATGTGGCATGACGAGAACGCCATCGAGCCGCGCTTCACTACCACGCTGGAACTCAACCTGGCCGATGTGAAGCCCTCGCTCGCTGGCCCCAAGCGCCCGCAGGATCGCGTGCTGCTGGAAGGCGTGCAGAAGAGCTTCCAGGACGCCGTGGGTCCGCTCACCGCCACCCGCAAGCCGCGCAACGAAGCCACCTCGGCCTTCATTGCCGAAGGCGGCTCGGCGGCCATCGGCAACCCGGCCAACGACATCACCGACAGCGGCGTGCGCGTGGACAAGGACGGCGAGTCGTTCAAGCTGGGCGATGGTGCGGTGGTGATCGCCGCGATCACCTCGTGCACCAACACCTCCAACCCGAGCGTGATGATCGGTGCGGGCCTGGTGGCGAAAAAGGCCGCGGCCAAGGGCCTCACGGCGCAGCCCTGGGTGAAGACCTCGATCGGCCCGGGTTCCAAGGTGGTCACCGATTACCTGGAAAAGACCGGCCTGTTGAAGGAGCTGGAAAAAGTCGGCTTCTATATCGTCGGTTACGGCTGCACCACCTGCATCGGCAACTCCGGTCCGCTGCCGGTGGAAATCAGCAAGGGCATTGCCGAAGGCGATCTCGCGGTGGCGTCGGTGCTGTCGGGCAACCGCAACTTCGAAGGCCGCGTGCATCCGGAAGTGAAGATGAACTACCTGGCCTCGCCGCCGCTGGTGGTCGCCTACGCTTTGGCCGGCACGCTCAACATCGACCTCACCAAGGAACCGCTGGGCACGGGCAGTGACGGCAAGCCGGTGTATCTCAAGGACATCTGGCCGACCAACCAGGAGATCTCCGACATCGTCGGCAGCGCGCTCAATCCGGAGATGTTCGAGAAGAGCTACGCCGACGTGTTCAAGGGCGACACGCGCTGGAACCACATCGCCTCGCCCGATGGCGATGTGTACAAGTGGGACGACTCGACCTACATCAAGAACCCGCCGTACTTCGAAGGCATGAGCAAGGAACCGGGCTCAATCGAAGACGTGCACGGCGCCCGCGTGCTCGGCCTGTTCGGCGACTCCATCACTACCGACCACATCTCCCCGGCCGGCTCGATCAAGAAGGACAGCCCGGCGGGCCGTTTCCTTATCTCCAAGGGCGTGGAGCCGAAGGACTTCAACTCCTACGGTTCGCGTCGCGGCAATGACGATGTGATGGTGCGCGGCACCTTCGCCAATATCCGCATCAAGAACCTGATGCTCGACGGCGTCGAAGGCGGCTACACGCTGTACGTGCCGAGCGGCGAGCAGTTGGCGATCTACGATGCGGCGATGAAGTACAAGGCGGACAAGACGCCGCTGGTGGTGCTGGCCGGCAAGGAATACGGCACGGGTTCGTCGCGCGACTGGGCCGCCAAGGGCACCCTGCTGCTGGGCGTGAAAGCCGTGATCGCCGAGAGCTTCGAGCGCATCCACCGCTCCAACCTGGTGGGCATGGGCGTGCTGCCGCTGCAGTTCGAAGACGGCCAGAACGCGCAGTCGCTGGGCCTGACCGGCAAGGAGACCTTCGATATCACCGGCCTCAACGGCGGCGAATCGAAGACCGCCAAGGTCACCGCCACGGGCCTGGACGGCAAGAAGAAGGAGTTCACCGTGAGGGTGTTGCTGCTCACGCCGAAGGAACGCGAGTTCTTCCGTCACGGCGGCATCCTGCAGTATGTGCTGCGCCAGCTGGCTGGAAAGAAAGCGGCCTGATCCTCGTTGCAGGCTGCTTTTGGCAAGGAGAAAACGCCGCCGTTGGGCGGCGTTTTCTTTTAGAGGCGCATCCCCTGTGGGAGCGCACCCTGTGCGCGACAGCAACCTTGATGGTTACCGCTCCGTAGGGTTGTCGCGCACAGGGTGCGCTCCCACAGAGTGACCCAGCGATCAGCTGCCCGAGGTCCACGTGGCGGCATAACAGCGCCACTCGCGCCCCTCCTTCCGCCACGCCGTCTCCACCTGATACACACCCATCTGCGCCGGCAACAGCTTTCCGCCGCTGGTCAGGGTCACGGTGAAGCGCGCGACGTAGCGATCACCGCGCATCTCCACCTCAATCGGCCCGGTCAAGGCATGGATGGTCTCGCCGCGAAACTTGGCGGCATGCAGCAGGCCAAGGATTTGCCGCCTCTCCATCTCACCGTTGTTGCCGCTGAAATCGTCGCTCAACAAGGCGTCCAGCGACGAGGCATCGGCCTGTTCGGCCGCTCGCTCGGCGGTTTCGATGCCCTGCCGCACCCGACTTTCGTCGGGCGTGCGATGGCAGGCCGTCAGGCCGATCGCGAGGAACACGCAAAACACTGGATTTACAAGTAGTTTTTGTATCGAAGGCATGCCTTATTCTCGCTGCGGCGCGGCTTGCCGCTATACGCAAGCGTATGCTCCAATGCCGCGTCATCATCTTGCCCTACGTCACTGCCGGGCCGATACATACAGGAGCGTTGGATCCAACATGAGCATTGAGCGTCCGTGGCTGGCCCATTACCCGGAAGGCGTTCCCGCGCAGATCGACATCAACCAGTACGCGTCGCTCGCCGCGGTGGTGGAAGAGGCCTTTGAGCGCTTCCGTCATCGCCCGGCTTTCTCCAGCTTCGGCAAGGTGCTCACCTACGGTCAGATCGATGAGATGAGCCGCCAGTTCGCCGGCTACCTCACCGGCGAGCTCAAGCTCGGCAAGGGCGATCGCATCGCGATCATGATGCCCAACGTATTGCAGTACCCCATCGCCTTGTTCGGCGCGTTGCGCGCGGGCCTGGTGGTGGTCAACACCAATCCGATGTACACCGCGCGCGAACTCAAGCATCAGCTGGAAGACGCCGGCGCCAAGGCCATCGTGGTGCTCGACAATTTCGCCGCGACGCTGCAGCAGGTGGTGGCCGAGACTCACGTCGAGCACATCGTCACCACCGGCATCGGCGACCTGCTCGGCGCCAAGGGCGCGCTGATCAATTTCGTGCTCAAGCACGTCAAGAAGATGGTGCCGCCGTACGAGCTGCCGCATGCCGTGCGCTTTACAGACGCCCTGTCCAAGGGCGCGCCGCATCCGATGCCCAAGGTGCAGCTCGATCACGAAGACATCGCCTTCCTGCAATACACCGGCGGTACCACCGGCGTGGCCAAGGGCGCCATGCTCACCCACGGCAACATGGTCGCCAACATGCTGCAGGCCGGTGCGTGGATCGGCAACAACGCCAAGCAGGGCGAGGAAGTGATCATCACGGCGCTGCCGCTGTATCACATCTTTTCGCTGACGGCGAACGGCCTGGTGTTCATGCGCCTGGGCGGTTTGAACTGGCTGATCACCAATCCGCGCGATATGCCGGGCTTCGTCAAGGAATTGAAGAAGTCCAAGTTCACCGCGCTGACCGGCGTCAACACCTTATTCAACGGCTTGCTCAACACGCCGGGCTTTGCCGACCTGGATTTCTCGCGCCTGCACCTGTCGCTGGGCGGCGGCATGGCCGTGCAGCGCGCGGTTGCCGAGCGCTGGAAAAAAGTCACCGGCTGCACGCTGGCCGAAGCTTACGGGCTGACCGAAACCTCGCCCGCGGCCTGCATCAATCCGCTGGACCTCAAGGATTACAACGGCTCGATCGGCCTGCCGATTCCCTCCACCGACGTGGCGATCTGGTCGGAAGAAAACCAGCCGCTGGCGATCGGCGAAGTGGGCGAACTGATGGTGCGCGGGCCGCAGGTGATGAAGGGCTACTGGCAGCGTCCGGACGAAACGGCCAAGGTGCTGGGCTCAGACGGCTGGCTGCACACCGGCGACATCGCGCGCATGGATGCCACCGGTTATGTCTACATCGTGGACCGCAAGAAGGACATGATCCTGGTGTCCGGCTTCAACGTGTATCCGAACGAAGTCGAAGACGTGGTGATGCAGCATCCTGGCGTGGCCGAAGTGGCTGCCGTGGGCGTGCCGGACGAACACTCGGGTGAAGTGGTGAAGCTGTTCGTGGTGCGCAAGGACCCGAACCTCACCGTGGAAGAACTCAAGAAGTTCTGCCATGACAACCTCACCGGCTATAAGCGTCCCAAGCTGATCGAGTTCCGCGACTCGTTGCCCAAGAGCAATGTGGGCAAGATCCTGAGGCGCGAGTTGCGGGATGAGAACAAGCAGAAGTGAGGGAAGAGGCGTGGGAGTAGAGCTCACTGCGCTCAACAAAAAGCCCGGCGAACTGCCGGGCTTTTTTTATGGATTCCCTCGCGGCGATAAGTGCCGAGTGATTTCCCTCACTCCTCGCCCCTAGTCCTTCCACAACTCCAGAATATCCGCATACCCACCCAGCAGGTTCCACAGCGGCACCTGCTTGTCTTCCGGGATGCGGGTATAGGCAAAGCCCAGGTGGCGATCGGAAATACGGGCCACCTGCGCCTCCAGATGGATGTGCAGGTCGTGGCCAAAGATCATGTCGAGGATCCAGCTCTGGCCATGCTCGCCCTGCCAGCCCAGGGGGCGGCGCAGCAGCACGCCGGTCGCGGAAATGTCCACCAGTTCGGTCGAATGCGATTCGTCGGCACGGCTCATCAGCACCGTGGTCTCGATCCGCATGCGCGCCGGACGCAGCTGCTCCGGATCGGAGCTGTTCCTGACATTGTCTTCCGCTTTGCTCATCTTGCTCTTGCTCCCCACGTCAAACGCGCCAGCGCCGACTGCTTCATCCTGAAGAAACACTCCCTCATCGGTCGATGTGGAGCGTCTCCGTTCAACTTCAATCCTGCTCTTGCGTTCTCAACACACCTGCGCGGACCAGGCTTCCCGAGCCAAACCGCGCATTGATCCTGTCCTGCACCTGGTCGGTGACGCGCCGTTCGGGCGCGCTGTCGAACAGGTCTTGCTGTCGTTGTGCCGCAAAACCCGACAGGCTGACGCCCAGCAGGCGAAGGCGCGGCCTTGATTGCGCCTTCCACCATGCGTTAAGCAAGCCTCGTGCCAGCTCATAGAGCTCGCTGGCGGAGGCGCTGGGCACGCGCAGTTGGCCCTGGCGGCTGTGGGTGACAAAGGGCGGCTCGCGCAATTTCACCGTGACCGTACGCCCTTCCAGCCCACGCTGGCGCGCTCGGGCCGCGATGCGCTCGCAATGGCGCAGCAGCCAGGCCTCGGCCATCGCCAGCTCGGCCAGATCGACATCAAAGGTGTGTTCCGAGCCGATCGACTGTTCGGCCTGCGCCGGTTCCACCTCGCGGTCGTCTTCGCCGCGGGCCAGCGCCTGCAGCGCGTCCACCTGACGCCCTAGCGCACTCGCCAGACGCGCCGTGTCACTTGCTGCCAATTCGCCTATGGTCCGGATACCCAGGCGGTGCAACGCCTGCTCGGTCACCTTGCCCACGGTCCACAAGCGGCCCACCGGCAGCGGCGCCAGATCCCGGGCGGCGTGCTCAGCGGTGATGCGACGCAAACCATCGGGCTTGGACATTTCGCTGGCCAACTTGGCCAGCAGCTTGTTGGGCCCCATGCCCACCGAGGCATTGAGCTGGGTGCGCTCGCGGATGGCGAGCTTGATGCGACCAGCGATGGTCTCGACCGAGCCGAGCAGGCGCAGGCTGGCGGTGACGTCCAGGAACGCCTCATCCAGCGACAGACCCTCCACCAGCGGCGTGGCTTCGTGGAAAACCTTGAAAACCTGCTCCGAGGCTTCTTCATAGCGAGCGAAATCAGGCGGCAGGTAGACGCCATCGGGGCAAAGCCGCCGCGCCTGCGCCATCGGCATGGCCGAACGCACGCCGAACGGGCGCGCTTCATAACTGCAAGTGGAGACCACCCCGCGAGGCCCCAGGCCACCGACGATCACCGGGTGCCCACGCAGCTGCGGGCGGTCGCGCTGCTCCACGGACGCATAGAAGGCGTCCATGTCGACGTGGATGATGGAGCGTTCATCGGGCAGCATGTCCCTGTATTCTGCCGATACGGCAGCATCGCGTGTACTGGACTTGCCCGTCGCCAGCGGCTAATCTTGGTCTCGCTTGGGTCAGTGGGTGCGCGCACGATCGGTGAGATCGACCGCTACGGCACCCGTCCCGATGCACTCAGCCGACCGATTGAGAAGCCAGTGACGCAGGTTTCGTCACGTTGTGGCTCGCGTTTTTTGTCGTGACCCAAACACGCTAAAAACGCTCAAGGGTCGCTCACGGCCAGCCTGATCGAAACGCCAGACGCGCGCTTTCGTCATGCATGACCGCGACGGTGACGCCATGCGCACCGGCTAGGCATCGCGCAAGTTAGCTTCAACGGATCGCGCCTGCGGGCCAACGTCCGGGCGGGACATTCGTCAGGCGAATGCCGGTGGGATCAACGTTTCCTCACGTATTGAACGCAGAGCAAGCCGTCTTGAACGGCCCAACGACATGCATTGATGAGCACTGAGCCAGTCGAGCCTCAGGCGGTCGCCGCACCGCAGGACGCGTTTGCGTCGGTACCTCAACAGCAGGAAATGCCGCTGGCCATCGTGCGCGGCGAACCGCTGTTGCAGATGCCGCAGGACCTGTACATCCCGCCGGATGCGCTCGAGGTGATCCTCGAATCGTTCGAAGGGCCGCTCGACCTTTTGCTGTACCTGATTCGTCGCCAGAATCTGGACATTCTCGACATCCCGGTCGCCGAGATCACCCGGCAGTACATGGATTACATCGAGATGATGCGCGACGTGATGCGCCTGGAGCTGGCTGCCGAATACCTGCTGATGGCAGCCATCCTGGGCGAGATCAAATCGCGCCTGCTGTTGCCCCGGCCGCCTGCCGAGGAAGGCGTGGAAGAAGATCCCCGCGCCGAGCTGATCCGTCGCCTGCAGGAGTACGAACGCTTTAAAAGGGCCGCGGCGGATATCGACGCCCTGCCCCGCATGGAGCGAGACATGGCGCCGGCCCACGCGGACGTGGGCGAACGCAATGTGGTCAAGCTGCCGCCGCCGCTCGACCTCAAGGAGATGCTGCTGGCGCTGAAGGACGTGATGCGTCGTGCCGAATTGTTCGGTCACCACGCCATCCGGCGCGAAGCACTCAGCGTGCGACAGCGCATGGGTGAACTGCTCGGCCGCTTGACCGACCAGACCTTCCAGCGCTTCGAAACGCTGTTCGATGTCACCGAGGGCCGCCTGGGCGTGGTGGTCACTTTCCTGGCCATGCTTGAACTGGCCAAGGAGATGCTGGTGGAGATCGTGCAGGAAGAACCGCTGGCACCGATTTACGTAAGGGCAAGGGCAGGAAGCGCGGAAGAAACCGCCGCCGAACGCTATGCCGATGACGAGCCGGCCACCGCGGCCGAATAAGCCGCGCAGCCCGCCCCATTCACCGCAGCATCCGCATCCGATCCGAGGCCATGCAGATCGAGCAACTCAAACCCATCATCGAGGCGGCCCTGCTGGCATCCACCCAGCCGATGACCGTGCCTCAACTGCTGGAACTGTTCGGCGAAGAGGACGAAGTCGGCCGCGAAGAGGTCGCCAAGACCCTTGAGGCGCTGGCGGACGATTGCGCCAACCGCGGCGTGGAGCTGCAAGAGGTCGCCTCGGGCTTCCGCTACCAGGTGAAGCAGTCGGTGCATCCGTGGATCTCGCGCCTGTGGACCGAGCGCCCCAGCCGCTACTCCCGCGCCCTGCTGGAAACCCTGGCGCTGATCGCCTACCGCCAGCCGATCACGCGCCCGGAGATCGAACAGATCCGCGGCGTGGTGGTGTCGTCCAACATCATCAAGACGATGGAAGAACGCGAATGGATCCGCGTGGTGGGTTACCGCGACGTGCCCGGCAAGCCCGCACTGTTCGGCACCACGCGCGCCTTCCTCGACTACTTCAACTTGAAGTCGCTGGATGAGCTGCCGCCGCTGTCGGAAATCCGCGACATGGAAGACCCGCAGATGAGCATCGCGCCGGAGCCGCTGCCGGTGCGTGTGATGCGCGACCTGCCGATCGATCCGGACGAAGAAAACGAAACCCTGGTGGTGGCCGGCGAAGAAGATCTCGACGTTTCCATCACCGAACCTGCCGGGCACGATGTACCGGCCACCGAACACGAAGAAAGCCAGGCCGCCGACGCCGTCGACGAACCCGGCCACGAAACGCCCGAGGCGATGCATGTCGCCTCCTCCGAACCCGGCGCTGCACCGCACGCCGAGACTCATGTTGACACTGCCGACGAGGCAGCGACCCACGCGGACGCCGATCAAGGCGACGCCACGCAAGATACCGAGGAGTACCGCGCATGACTGCGCCACAGAAATCCGTTTTGACCCTTAAGCGCACGCCGCGCGACGAAACCGCGCCTGCCATCGAAGAGCGCCTGCACAAGGTGCTCGCCAACGCCGGCCTCGGCTCGCGCCGTATGCTTGAGCAGCGTATCCAGGCCGGTGAGGTTGAACTCAACGGCACCCCCGCCACCATCGGCGCCAGCGTCCACGCCGGCGACCGCGTCGTGCTCGACGGCAAGCAGTTCGTCGTCGCCACCGACAACCGCGACGAAACCGAAGTGCTGGTCTATCACAAGCCCGAAGGCGTGGTGACCACCCGCGAAGATCCCGAAGGCCGTCCCACCGTGTTCGAACAGCTGCCGCGCCTGAAGGGTGCGCGCTGGGTCGCCGTGGGTCGCCTGGACATCAACACCACCGGCCTGCTGCTGCTCACCACCGATGGCGAACTCGCCAACGCGCTGATGCATCCCAAGAGCGGTCTCGAGCGCGAATACCTGTGCCGCGTGCACGGTGAAGTGCCCGACGAGATGATCGAAAAGCTCAAGGCCGGCGTGGAGCTGGAAGACGGCCCGGCCCGCTTCGACGAAATCGCCGTGATCAGCCAGGGCGGCAGCCACAGCTGGTTCCGCGTAGTGATCCGCGAGGGCCGCAATCGCGAAGTGCGCCGCCTGTGGGATTCCCAGGGTTTCCTGGTGAGCCGACTCAAGCGCATCCGCTACGGCAGCGTGGAACTGCCGCGCACCCTGCGCCGCGGTGACTGCGAATCGCTGGGCGAAGAAGCCGTCAAGGATCTGCGCAAGACCACCGGTCTCGGTTCGCCGCAGCCGGTGCTCACGCTGAGCCCGGTGCTGCATCAGCGCCGCGCGCCCCGCAACGTCACCGAGTACGTTCCCAAGGGCGCCAGCGGCTCGTACAGCGCGGGCTACCAGGACGAAGCGCGCGAGCTGCGCGCCTATGACCGCATCCGCGAAGAACCCACCCGCGGCAAGCCGCGCGGCCGTCCGGGCCGGGAAGTGAACGGCAATGTCGCCCGTCCGGAACGCTCGGGCGGTGGTGGCGGTGGCATGCGCAAGGGCAAGCGCGGCGTCGCCCCGGGCCAGGAGCTGCCGTCGGTGCGCACCTGGTTTGCCGGCGAATCGCGTGAAGGCGGTGCTGCTGGCGGCGCTCGCGGCGGTGCCGCAGGCAATCGTCGTCCGGGCGGCGGCAAGCCGTCGTTCGGCAATCGCGCCGGTGGCGCGGAAGGCCGTAGCGGCAGCCCGTACAGCGGCTTCGGCGGTGGTGCGGCCGGTGGCAACCGCGGTGGCAAGCCGAGTGGTCGTCCGGGCGGTCGTCCCGGCGGTCATGGTGGCCAGGGTGGTCAGGGCGGCGCGGCTGGCCAGGGTGGCCAGGGCGGTCGTCCGCAGGGCCGTGGCGGCAACCGTCCGCAAGGCGGCGCCGGTCGTCCGCAAGGCGGCGGTCGTCCCCAGGGCGGTGGTAATCGTCCGCACGGCGGCGGTGGCGGTGGCGGTGGCGGTGGCGGCGGTGGTCGCGGCGGCAACCGTCACGGCAATCGCTGAGCACGGCTTCCGCCATGCACGCCCGCATCTATCACAACAACCGCTGCTCCAAGTCGCGCGCCACACTGGCCTTGCTTGAGCAGCGCGGCGTGGTGTGCGATGTCGTGAACTACCTCGACACGCCGCCGAGCAGCACCGAGCTGATGCAATTGCTCGACATGCTCGGCATGACGCCGCGCGAACTGATGCGCACCAACGAGGCCGAGTACAGCGAACTCGGCCTCGACGATCCGTCACTCGACGACACCGCGCTGATCGCGGCGATGGTGAGTCATCCGCGGCTGATCGAACGCCCCATCGTGGTGTCCAACGGCAAGGCCGCGCTGGGACGTCCGCCCGAAGCGGTGCTGTCCATTCTTTGAGTGCACGCATCCTCGCCTTGCGCGGGATGCGTCGCCCTACTCTTCCTCGTCAGGCACGTAGGCCAGCAGATCGCCCGGCTGACATTCGAGGAATTCGCAGATTTTGCTCAGCGTTTCGAAACGCACGCCGCGCACATGGCCGGACTTGAGCAAGGACAGATTGGATTCGGTAATACCGACGAACTCGGCGAGTTCGCGCGAGCGCACTTTGCGCATCGCCAGCATGACATCGAGTCGGACTACGATCGCCATCAGGACCTCACACGATCGAGCGCTGGTCGTCTTCGAGTCGCGCCGCCTCGTCGAACAGGCGGGCCACGAAGAAGAACACGGCCACCGGCAACAACGACAGCAGATCGTCGCCGCTGAAGGTCAAGCGGGCCGACCCTGCGCCTGAGTGCCACGCCAGCCAGAGCGAGGCTGCCGCCGGCAACATCACGCGTAGTGCTGCAGCGACCATCAGCAGGCAGGCGAAGCGGCGGAAGTGTTTCGTGGCGGCGCCGGAAAACAGTGCATCCGGCGCCACGCGACCGAGCATCAAGGCCAGCTCCACCAGCGCCCCGCAACTGACCAGCGCCAGCACGGCAGCGATGCAAGCCGCCCATGCGTGCGGAAGTTCATCGGTCGACAGAGTGGCGACCACGGTCGCACCCTGGGCGCTGCCGTCGGCCCAAATACCCAGCCCCGTGACCACCAGACAGGCCAGCGCGCTCAGCCAGGCGGCGATCGCCAGCGCACGGGCGACGCGCACGATGCGATGTACTGTTGGATAATCATTTCTTTCTGTATTACGATAATTTTTCTTCGTCATACGGGCACCATATCATGAAAGCTGCGCCGCTGGTCTGGCTCCATCCCTATGTGCTGTTGGCCGCGATCGCGTTGCCGGCGCTGGCCGGAGGCGTGGCGTCGGCGCCGATGTCGAACCCGCAGGCCGAAAGCGCGCTGGTGGATGCGGCCGATGGCGAGGTCTTTCATCTGGCCAGCGTGCTTCCCCGCATCGAGGATCCCGGACTGGCCACCCTCGCCAGGGCGCGGCTGGCCGCAGCACGGCTGGATGCCGCCGAGGCGGACCAGTTGGTCCAGCGCTATCTCACCGGCGGCCATCGCACGCCCGCGCAACGGGCGCTGGCCTGGCCCATCGCCGCCGATGCCAGCTTTGCCGACGGCAAATACGGCAAGGCCGCCGAGGCGGCGCACGCATGGGAGCAGGCGCTTGCCGCACAAGGCGCCACGACCGAGGACCGTGCGGCGGCACTGCAGATGGCCGTGCTCGCCGATCAGCTTGCCCAGGCTCCCGCGCAACAAGTAGACGTTTATGCGCCCAAACCCGAAACGGTGAAGCGCGATAAAGTCGGCCTGCCCCGCTCGCAGGCTTCCATCAACGGCAAGCCTCAGGAAGTTGTGCTTGATACGGGCGCCAATCTCTCCGTCGTATCGCTATCCACTGCACACAAGCTGGGCCTGCGCCTGCTCGATGGCGCAGCGAGCGTAGGCAGCGCCAGTCGACAGGCGGTGGCTACGCGCATTGGCATTGCCGATCATCTGCAATTCGCTGGGCTCTCGTTGAGCCATGTGGCGTTCCTGGTGCTCGACGACGATCAGCTGAAGATGCCGGTGCCCGGCGGTTATCAGATCGACGCGATCCTCGGCTTCCCGGTGCTGCGCCAGCTGCAGCGGCTGGAGTTCACCGCTGATGGCAAGCTGCTGCCCTCGCGCAGCGACGCGGCCAAACCTGGCGAAGGCAACTTGCGCATGGCCGGCAGCGATCTTTATGTCGAGGTGATGCTCAATGATCTGCCCGTGGCGATGCATCTGGATAGCGGCGGCGCGTTTTCTTCGCTCTCGTCGCGCTTTGCGGTGGAGCACCCCGGCGTCGTCAAGGGATTGAAGTCGAAACAGGAACACGTCGCCGGTGCAGGCGGCGCGCGCGTGCGCCAGTCGGCGACGTGGCCGAACGTGCGAGTGCACATCGGCGATCAGCAAAGCGTACTTGCGGCGATGACGATCTCGCTCAGTGATGCCGGCAACGTCAAGGAGCCCAACGTATTGGGCGGCGACATCCTGCAGTCGTTCGATCACTGGACGATCGACTTTCCACGCATGCAGTTCGAGGTCGGCAAGCCGTTGCCTCAGGCCTCCGCCAAGCTGCGCGCGAAATAATCGCGCGCAGTCCGATCAACCCGGATTGAGCGTAAAGCTGTCCGCATCCATCCACGCCGGAAAACGCTCGCGATGCGCGAGCAGCGGCGCGGGATCGATGGTCACCGTCACCACCTGCTCCTGCGGACCCAGCTCGACCAGCGGCTCGCCGATGGGATCGAGCACGGCGCTGTCGCCCGCATACGGCAGATCGTTGCCGTCGACGCCAACGCGATTGAGGCCAATGACATAACTCAGGTTTTCGATGGCGCGCGCACGCAGCAGCGTGCGCCAGGGCTGGCGGCGCGGCGCCGGCCAGTTGGCCACGAAGATCGCCAGGTCGTAATCCATGCCGCCGGTGGCTTCCTCGCGGCGGCCGTTGCGCAGCCACACCGGAAAGCGCAAGTCGTAGCAGACCTGCGGAAGAATCCGCCAGCCCTTCAGCTCGACGATCAAGCGCTCGTTGCCGCCGCCATAGCGCGTGTGTTCACCCGCCATGCGGAACAGATGGCGCTTGTCGTATTGCTCGAAGCTGCCGTCCGGGCGTGCCCAGATCAGCCGGTTGTAAACGGTGTCGTTTTCGCGAATAGCCAGGCTGCCGCACAACACCGCACCCACTTCCTGGGCGAGCGCGCGCATCCACGCGACGCCTTCGCCTTCCATGGTGTCGGCACTGGCGCGCGTGTCGTTGCTGAAGCCGGAAAGAAACGTCTCCGGCAACACCACCAGATCGGTCTGCCCGGCGACGCGGCGCACCAGCTCGCCGTAGTACTCGCGATTGGCCGGCGCGTCATGCCAGCGCGTGGCGCCCTGGATCAGGCTGACCTTCAGAGTTTGCATAGACGCTCCGCGGCGGCTTCCATGGTGGCATCGCTCTTGGCAAAGCACAGGCGCAGGTAATGCGTGCCCGGCGCCTTGTCATAGAACGGCGTGAGCGGAATCGCGGCGACGCCGCCTTCCTTCACCATCCACTCGCAGAACGACACATCGTCCTTGTTGCTGATGGCGGAATAGTCGACCAGCTGGAAATAGCCGCCCGGCACGTCGAGCAACTTGAAGCGCGAGGGCTTGATCAGTTCGCGGAAGCGATCGCGCTTGACCTGATAGAAGGCGGGCAGCTCCAGATAGTGCTCGGGCGTGCTCGCCATGAACTCGGCAAACGCGACCTGCGCCGGATGAAACGTGCAGAACGTGAGGTACTGGTGCACCTTGCGAAATTCCGCGGAGAGCGCCTTGGGCGCCACCGCGTAACCGAGCTTCCAGCCGGTGCAGTGATAGGTCTTGCCAAACGAGGACACCACGAAGCTGCGCGCGGCCAGCTCGGGATGGCGCAGCACGCTCTCGTGCTGGGAGCCGTCATACACGATGTGCTCGTACACCTCATCGGACAACACCACGATCTCGGTGTCGCGCACGATGGCGGCCAGCTCGTCCAGATCGGCCGAGGACAACACCGCACCGGTCGGGTTGTGCGGGCTGTTGATCAGGATCATGCGCGTCTTGGGCGTGATCGCGTCGCGCACGCGCTGCCAGTCGATGCTGAAGCTGGGTGCCTGCAACGGGATGTGCACGGCGCGGGCGCCCTGCAGCTCGATGGCCGGTTCGTAACTGTCGTAGGCCGGATCGAACACGATCACTTCATCGCCCGCACGCACCACGGCGGCGATGGCAGCAAACAGCGCTTCGGTCGCACCCGAGGTCACCGTGATCTCGGTATTGGGATCGAGCTTGTGACCGTACAGGCGCTCGGTCTTCAGCGCGATCTGCTCGCGGAGCGGCTGCAGGCCGATGCCCGGCGCATATTGGTTGCGGCCTTCGGCCATGGCGCGCGTGATGGCGTCGCGCAACGGCTGCGGTGGTTCGAAGTCCGGAAAGCCCTGCCCCAGGTTGACCGCCTTGTGTTCGACAGCCAGCTGGCTCATGACGGTGAAGATGGTGGTTCCAACTTTGGGAAGCTTGGTTTCGATCTGCATGACCTGGATGTCTGGAAGGCTAAATGATGATCGTAACACGGGTGTCGTTGCGCACCTGCGTCACAGGTATTTGTGGCACTTCGCGTGATTTTCGCGCACCGAATCGGGCAGCCGTTCCGCAAGAAAATCCACGAACGCGCGTACACCGGGCAACAGGCCGCGCCGGCTCGGGTAGACGAAGTGCATGGTGCCTTGTGGCACGCTCCATTCGGGCAGCACCACTTCCAGCTCGCCGCGCTCGATGGCCGGACCGCACACGAACTCGGGCAACAGCGTCACGCCGACGCCGCTCTTGCAGCTTTGCAGCAGGGCGTTGAAGTCACCGCAGATCAGGCGGGGCTGGATGTCGACCACGATCTTCTCGCCTTGTGCATCGAGCAGCTCCCAGCCCTGCGCTCCCTCGTGCTCCTGGTTGCTGAGCGCCGGCAGCTGCGAAATATCGGTGGGTTCCTTGGGACGGCCGTAACGGTTGAGCAGGTCCGGACTGGCTACCAGCAAGACCTTGGACTGGCCAAACGTGCGCACCACCAGGGTCGCGTCGGTATCGAGCTTGCTGCGCACACGGATGGCGATATCAAAGCCCTCGCCGATCACGTCGACGCGCCGGTCGGTGGCGTGCAGGCGCACCTGCATCTTGGGGTGCTGGGCGAGGAACTCCGGCAGCATATGGCCCACCACGGTCTGCACCAGCGAGACCGGGCAACTGACGCGCACCACGCCACGCGGCTCGGAGCGTACTTCTTCCACGGCCTCCTGCGCCGCCCTTGCCTCTTCCAGGACGGCACGACAGTGGCCATAGAAGCGCTCGCCGACTTCCGTCACCACGAAGCGACGGGTGGTTCGCTGCAGCAGGCGGACGCCAAGGCGCTCTTCCAGTTGCGCGATGCGCTTGCTCAGGCGGGACTTGGGGATGCCAAGGGCGCGTCCGGCCGAGGAAAAGCCGCCGTGTTCAACCACGGCAGCGAAGAAATACAGATCGTTGAGATCTTGAAGGGCGCCATCCAGGACCGTCATCGCTGTTTCCTTATTAGAACAATACGTTCGAGTTTAGCCGGCTTATCACTTGATTGTCCGAAGACTACCTTAGTTCTGTCGCCGGCGGACCCGGCCCGTCAACTGAGGAAATACCATGAAACTGCTGCATCTCGACGCAAGTGCCCTGGGTAGCCACTCCGTTTCGCGCGGTCTGACCGCCGCCATCGTGGCCGAACTGACCGCTAACAACCCCCAAACCGAAGTTATCTACCACGATCTGGTTGCCAACCCGCTCGCCCACTGGACTGCCGTGGCCGACGCCAGCGATCCGGTGGCGGTCCAGGGCAGCCAGATGATCGAAGAGTTTCTGGCGGCCGACGTGGTGGTCATCGGTGCCCCGATGTACAACTTCTCGATCCCCAGCCAGCTCAAGGCCTGGATTGACCGCATCGCGGTGGCCGGCAAGTCGTTCCGCTACACCGCCAATGGTCCGGAAGGCCTGGCTGGCGGCAAGCGCGTGATCATCGCCTCCTCGCGTGGCGGCATCTACAGCGAAGGCAGCGCCGCCCAGCCGATGGACTTCCAGGAAACCTACCTGCGCGCCCTGTTCGGCTTCCTCGGCGTCACTGATCTTGAGTTTGTCCGCGCTGAAGGCGTCAACTTCAGCGAAGACCACAAGGTCGAGGCCCTGAAGACCGCGCACGCTTCGATCAGCGTGGCGACCCGCAAGGCCGCTTAAAGCTTCACCGGCACCACCGTCCCCAGCAGACGCCGCGCCCTCAGGGCGCGGCGTTTGTCTTTTCAGCGCGATAGACCGCCTTGCCGTCGACCCACGTGCTGAGCGGTTTCAGGTCGGCGATCTGACGCGGCGATACGGTAAGCAGGTCGCCGCTGAGCACCACGAAGTCCGCACGCATGCCGGGCTTCAAGGCGCCGACCTGATCCTCCATGAAGGACGCATACGCCGCGCCGCGCGTGAAACCCGCCAGCGCCTGGATGCGGCTCACCCGCTGATCCGGCAACCAGCCACCCGGCGGCTGTCCATTGAGATCCTGCCGCGTCACGGCGGCATACAGGCCAAGCATCGGATTGACCTGCTCCACCGGGAAATCCGAACCGAACGCCAGCGGCACTTTTTCCTGGATGAATCGCTGCCAGGCATACGCGCCCTTCAGTCGCTCCGCACCGAGACGCTGTTCGGCCCATGGCATGTCGGAGGTGGCGTGGGTGGGCTGCATCGAGGCGATCAGATGCAAGGTGGCGAAGCGCGGAATGTCGTCGAGCGCGACGATCTGCGCATGCTCCACGCGCCAGCGATGATCGCTGTCGGCGTGCTCGCCCAGCACGGCCTGATAGGTATCGAGCACGTTGCGGTTGCCGCGATCGCCGATGGCATGCGTTGCGACCTGTACATGGCAGCGATACGCCTTTTCCACCGCAGTGCGATAGGCCTCGGGCGAGGTGACGAAGATGCCCTTGTTGCCATGGTCGTCGCTGTAGTCGGCCAGCAATGCCGCGCCGCGACTGCCCAGCGCGCCATCCATATAAAGTTTGACGGTGCGCATCTGCAGACGGCCATTCGCATCTGCCCAGCGCCCGCCCTGACTGCACAGCCAGTCGAGCGCCTGGTGGTTGCCGTCGGCCATCTCATAGAGACGCAACGGTATCTCACCGGCTGCCGCCATTTCCTGCAGGACTTTGAAATCCTCCAGGCTCACGCCCGGATCGTGTACGCCGGTCAAGCCGGCCGCGACTGCATCGGCGAAAGCGGCCTTATAGGCATCGCGCGTCTGCTCGTGCGTCAGCGGAGGAACGGCCTGACCCACCAAAGCCTGGGCGCCGTCCACCAGCACGCCAGTCGCCTTCTTGCCGACGCGTTCGATGCGTCCGCCGTCGGGTTGCCAGTCGCCATCCAGCGACTTGGTCGCGTGCTTCATCGCCGCCGTGTTTGCCCACGACGCATGACCATCCACGCGCTCGAGGTACACGGGGCGATCGGGAAACGCTGCATCGAGATCAGCGGCGTTGGGGAAATGTTTGTCGGCCCAGCGGTTCTGGTCCCAGCCGCGGCCGATCAGCCATGTGCCCGGCGGCAATTTGGCGGCGGCCGCCTTGAGCCGCGACACCACCTCCGCGCGCGAGGTGCTGCCGACAAGGTCCACTTCGATATGGGTCATGCCCAGGCCCAGCATGTGGCCATGAGCGTCGATCAAACCGGGAATGACGGTGGCGCCTTTGGCGTCCTCGATCTTGCCGTCGGGGTACTGCTTCTTGAGGTCAGCTGTATCACCCACCGCAAGTAGGCGTCCATCGTCGCCCCAGGCCAGCGCCGCAGCCTCCGGACGTGAGGGATCCATCGTATGGATGTGGGCATTGACCAGCAAGGTGGTCGCCTGCAGCGGCAGCGCGGCGAGCGCCAGTACAGCGATCGAGCCATAACGAAGCGACAAGCGCATGGAGTCGTCCCGGGTGGAAGAATGCCGAGACTTTGCCCAGCCCGGCCCCGACACACAAGCGGCCATGCAACATGTGTGCACCCAGGGCGCCCCCTACGCCCCGGATACGAAGGACTTACGCGGCCTGTTCCAGCACCGCCGCCACGCTGGCGTACTGCGCCAGGCGGATCGAGGCTTCGGTGCCTGGCATTTCCACGCAGACCGAACGACCCGAACGCAGATGTTCATCGCGGGCGACTTCCCGGGCGAGTTTGATGGCACTGCCAAGCCGCAGATCACTGAACAGCGAAAAACCAAGACGGCACACACACCACATACCGTCCGGGGACTGCTTGAGCGAATAGGTGACCATGATGCAACCCTGTGGGGGAAAGGAGATGCCTGCCACAACTAATCGTGTACGCATTAGGCGCGACGATTTGTCCGTTCCGGACTAAAAGAGCATGCCTTTGTTACACCGGTCGTCCTATCAGCACGACACCTGATGTTTCGTAGGAATGCGACTACGACGATTGGGATAGGGACACAGGCATGGACTGTTTCACCGCGGATACACATGCGCTTGCCATCCGTGAACGCCACGCCCTGCACAACGCTGCCGATGGCGGAAATCACATCGATCTATCACCCATCGTTAACTGCCTGATCGTCAGTTTCTAAAGCCCCGATCACGGAGTCTTGCTGATGACGGATGGCACACCCATGATCCAACTGCCCCTGCATCAGGCTTTTAACGAACTGCTGCAGCTCTACCGCATGCTCGAACTGGAAAACGAACTTTTGCGCGGGCAACTGCGCAGGCATCCGGTGGGCGAGCTGCAGATCCGCGAGACCGAACGCAAGATGATGGAATTGCGCGGCGGTGTGCCGCCTGTCACTCCCGACCAGCTGACGGCCATGATGGCCGTTCGGCCGGAATGAAGCGCGGCGCGCGAAGGTCGCCCATGACGACGAACGAATTGAATGGTGTGGTAGTCACCCATCCCAAGCGCGTGGTGTTTCCCGACGACGGCATCACCAAGCAAGACATCGCCGATTATTACGACGCGATCATGCCCTGGTTTCTACCGGGCGTGACCGGTCGACCGACTTCGGTGTTCCGCTTTCCCGAAGGCCTTGCCGAGCCGGGCTTTTTCCAGAAACACCCGATGCGGGGACTTCGTCGGGTCGAAAGCGTGCGGCTGCGTGAGGAAAGCGGCGCGCTTGATGACTATCTCTGCCCCAGCGACGCCAGCTCGGTAATCGAATTGGTGCAATACGGCGCCATCGAATTCCATCCTTGGGCGGCACGGGCCGATGCGCTGGAAGAACCCGATTATCTTGTGTTTGACCTCGATCCCGGGAGCGGCGTGAGCTGGCGCGATGTGATCGAAGCCGCGCGATGGCTCAGGGATCGACTGGCCAAAGTGTCGCTGAAGAGCTTCGTACGAACCACCGGAGGCAAAGGCTTGCACGTGCTCGTGCCATTGCACGCATCGTGTCGCTGGGAAGACTCCAGCCGGTTCAGCCGTGCCTTTGCCCATCAACTTGCCGACGAGCGCCCTGACGCGTTCACGGCGACATCCGCCAAGAGCGAACGCAAGGGGCGCATCTTCATCGACTATCTGCGCAATACGCGCGGCGCCACCAGCGTGGCATCGCTGTCGTTGCGTGCGCGCCCCGGTGCGCCGGTTGCCATGCCGTTACGCTGGCAAGACCTTGGTCGCTGCAGCAGCGGCAGCGCGTTCGACATCCGCTCCGCCAGGCAGCGACTGGGGCGCTTGCGCGGCGATCCCTGGGAGGGTTTCTCCACGCTGCGGCAGGATCTGGGCGAGGCGATGCGCGTCTACGCCGGCGCGGAAAGCTAGTGGTTTTTTCCAAACGTCGCGGGCAGCTCCATCAACGCCTCAAAGCGACCCAATGCCGGTGATAGGAAATGGCCACCCTTGAGCACTTGATTGAGCGCCTCGATCAACTCCTCTCCCGCCGAAGCCTTCAGCACATAGCCCTTGCCCAGTGACAACGCGGCGCGCGCCAGCGTGGCGTCGTCGTGCACGGTGATGAAAATGATCGGCAGGTCGGGGCGATCGACGAGCAATTGGCGGGCCGCCTGCATACCGTCCATGCCAGGCATGCTGATGTCGGTCACCACGACGTCGGGCTGAAGGCGCCTCACGGCTTTCACCAGCGCCTCGCCATGCGCAACCACGGCAAGCACATCGAACTCCTCGCTCAACAGTTCGCGCAGCTGCTCGGCGATGGGCAAGTGGTCCTCGGCCAGCACCAGGCTGGATCGCCTTTTGTCGCTGCTTTCAGTCGAGGCGCGCATCTCGTCGTGAGCATCTTCCAATGCACCACCCTGCGCCACCGAAATCGAACCGAAGCAATGCTAAGTAAATCTACCGAAGCAAACGCCGTAACGTACGGGCCGCTCAGAACAACAGCCCCAGATCCTGTGCGCGACGTACCAGCTCCAGCGTGGAGTGCACGCCGAGCACCTGCATCATGGTGTATTTATGCGCTTCCACGGTGCGCACCGACAGTCCCAGCTGCAGCGCGATCTGCTTGGAACGCAAGCCTTCGCCAACCAGTCGAAGCACCTGCAATTGCTTGGAGGTGAGATTGCGCATATCGGTCATCTGGCCGCTGATGTAGCGCGCGCCCAACGCCGGGGTCACATAGGTGCCTCCGGCCATCACCTGCTGGGCCGCATTGCGCAGATCTTCGCCCGCCGAGTTCTTCAGGATGTAGCCCCGCGCACCTGCGCGCAACGCGGCGACCGCCAGCGCCGGCTCCATGTGCATGGTGAGGAAGACGAAGCGCGTGTCGAAGCCGGCCTGCCGGAGACGCTTCAGCGCGTCCATGCCGTTGCAGCGAGGCATGTTGATATCGGCCACCACCAGATCCGGCTTTATGCGCTGCACGGCGTCGATCAGTGCCTCGCCATCAGCCACGATGTCCTGCAGATCGAAATCCTCGTCGAGGATGTGCTGCACGCCCTCGGCCACCATGCGGTGGTCGTCGGCAATGATCAGGGTTGGCCTCACGCCGGCCCTTGGGTTCCTAGCGGAATTCGTATGCATAACTCAGTCCCTTTGCCCAGAGTTGATTGCAGTCGGCAGCTGCCGCCCAGCAGCTTCGTGCGTTCGTCGATGCTCAGCAGTCCAAGCCCTCGACGCCCCTCCCCTTCGGTGACAAATCCCTTGCCGTTGTCGATGATGGTGAGATCTACCTGGTCATGCTCGATCTGCAGCGCCACTTCAACTCGCTGCGCGTCTGCGTATCGCAATGCGTTGCCGAGACCTTCCTGGGTGACGCGATAAAGACAGAGCGCGACATCTTCAGGAAGATCTTTTGCATACGGCGATACCCGCAACTCGATCGCGGGCCCGTTGCGGTGACGCACGTTCTGGCATAAGCCCGCCAGCGCGGCAGTGAGCCCGGTCTGCGAGAGCATGCTTGGGTGCAGGTCGTGGGACAGATGGCGCACGTCCTCGGATAGTGCAATCAGGTCGCTCTGCAGTCGGCTCACGTCCTGCTTGTTGCTCTCGTCCACCTTGCGGCGCAGCGCGCTCAGCCGGATCGATGCCACCGCCAGACGCTGGTTGATGTCGTCATGCAGATCGCGCGCAATACGCGCGCGTTCCTGCTCCTGCGCAACGATCAAGCGACCTGCCAGCTCGCGCACTTCGGTGTTGGTGACGCTCAGGTCGCGCTGGGTCGCCCGTCGCTGCTCGACCAGGGCCGCGAGATAGAGCGATGCCACCGATACGCCAAGCATCCACAACTGCACGCTGATGGTGGTGAGCTCCGCTTGCGGCTGCACGAACGGCCCTTCATGTTCCAGACTCAACTGGATGGCGAGCAGTCCCACCAGGAGATTGACCACGCAGGTGCCCACCACCTGCGCCCGCAAGGCCACGAAAATGGCCAACGGCACGGGCGCGAGCAGCAGCAGCGGTCTCGTTGTGGGGTAATCGCCAAGTTCGCGCCAGGCCAGCCAGAGCACGACCAGCGCTGCGGCGGTGATCAGCGGCATATTCCATCCCGGCAGCCTGTCGCGTCGCAACGACGAGCCCGGGTTGACCAGGCTGAGGATGGCCGGCGTCAGCAACACATAGCCCAGCGCATTGGCCAGCGCCACATGCCACCACTGCCTAGACAGCCAGAACGGCAAGTCCACCTGCGTGGATAACCACGACACTGCCGCACCGGTGGCAGCGGGCAGCACCATGACGGCCACCAGAACAAACACCAGCAGCTGCTGGAAATTGCCGATGGGTTGCTCTTCACGCAGTTGCCCAAGCCCCCAGGCGGCGATGGTGACCAGCAAGATCACGCCCGTGTTGGCGACCGCGAGGCCCTGCAGCGGCAGGTTCGCCGTCAACGACATCAAGGTCATGCCGACGAACCAGCCTGCGTTGTTGGCGAGCCAGTAGCGATAGGGCGCGCACAGCAACAGCGCAAGCAACAACGGCCCTGGCAGCCAGATAATCTGGAAATCGCGCGCGTGATCCCACAGCACCAGCGACATCCATTGCGCCAGCACCGCGGCCAGGCCTGCGCCCAGACCACGTAGCAGTTGCTGGGACAATGCACCGATCGGTGCTTTCCCGGTCATGATCCCCTCTGCCCCGTGCATCCCTTCGTCCTGCTGCCAGCGGCAGCTTTCGCCCCTGCGAGTATTGAGCGCCGGTCCACCGAAATCCCTCCCGCATTTCCCCACGACGCCCGTCGTCGCCCCGTGATGATTTGCGTAGTTCTACGAATGTTCTCCCGTGAAATCCCTCCAGGGCATGGCCTTAGGTCCATAAAATCAGCGAACTCGCAACGGACCCATGTGCGTGTCCCGTGTCCGTCCCGTCGTAAGAAATCGGCGATTTCACGCGATTTTCAGTAAATTTACCGACCCCCTTTGAGTGAAAGTTCGCTTACCAAGCGGGCATCGACGGCCCAAGCTGAGCTGGAGCGAGCTGAGGCCCAACGGGGATCCGATCGATCATGAAATCAGCGTGCCCTCCTCCTTGTTCGGGCACCCTTGCCGCGCCCTGGGGCGTCGGCAGGCTCGTCGTGACGCCCGCACGGCGGGTTGGCGACGTCTGGCCGGCGACGCCATGAAGGCGACCGTGCGAATCGCCTCCAGGAGCACGCGCAAGCTGCGGGTACTGCTTGCCGACGAACATCGCTGCGTCGCCGAGGGCTTGGCCGGCCTGCTCGCCAAGCGCACCAGTTCGGTCCTGCTGGTGCATGACGGCGAAGCCCTGATGGAAGCGGTACTGACCGGACAGATCGACCTGGTCATCACGGATATCGCCATGCCACCCTTCAGTGCCCTGCAGGCATTGCAGCGCTTGCGGCGCATGGGCAGCGATATACCGGTGGTGGTTTTGTCCACGCACAGTGAACCTCTGATCGTGCGCGAAGCCATGCAGGCGGGTGCGAACGGCTATGTGCTGAAGCAGTCACCAAGCAGCGAGCTGTTCAATGCGATGGCCGAAGTCTGCGCAGGCAACCAGTTCGTCAGCCCGCAGTTGATGGCAACACTGCTCGAAGCACCCGAATCGCTGCGACGGCTGACCCGTCGGCAGCGCGAAGTCATCGAGTCGATGGCCAAGGGCAAGCGAACCAGCGAGATCGCCGCCGACCTGGGCATTTCGGTGCGCACGGTGGAGAGCCACCGCCAGTCGCTGCTCGACCTGCTGGGCGTACACAGCGGCGTGGCGCTCATCCGTGAGGCCGAGCGTCTCGGGCTCATTCCGGTGGCGCCAGGGGATATGGACATGGCCGCGGACCAATCCTTTTTTTAGCGCACACCCTTCATTCCCACGCTCAGGCCGAGCCGATGGCGCTCAGCCCCTTCAAGACGCTGCAAGGAGTAGGACCATGACAAACCACAGCCTTCGAATCATCGGCCTCTCGCTCACCTTCGTCGCCGGCGTCGCATCCGCTCAGCAGCTGCCGCCGACTTACCCGGCCAACGGACAGAACGCCAACCAGCAGGAGGCGGACAAGAGCGCCTGCATGTCCTGGGCCCAGACCAACGCACCCCAGCAGGCGGTTCCCCCGCCGCAGACCGGGCCGGCCGTCGGCGGTGGCCAGCGTGTTCAAGGCGCGGCGCGTGGCGCCGCTGCCGGCGCAGTGATTGGCGGTGTTGCCAACGGCGACGCCGGACATGGTGCCGGCGTGGGTGCCACCGCCGGTGTCGTGGCCGGCGGCGTACGCGCACGCCAGCAGAGGCGTGATCAAAACGCAGCCTCGGCGGCCACGCAGAACCAGAACTCCGCCAACCTTGGCCAGGCGTACAGCGCATGCATGAAAGGCAAGGGTTACACCACCGGTTGAACGGGCTCGCACCATCGCGTCGTCCGCTCGCCACAGGCGGACGACGTTATCGCCAGGCGCTTCCCACCTGGATGTAATACGCGTGGTCGCCTTCGCTCCACGCCCAGTCCAGGCCGACGTAGAGCCCCAAGGCACGTGCGATCAGATAGCGCAAGCCAACGCCTTCTGCGGTGTGCGTGCTTGCATCACCGAAGTCCAGCGTGCGTCCCCACGCCTTGCCCGCTCCGCCAAACCCAAGCAACGCCCATCGAGGCGTGAGGTTCCAGCGCAGCTCAGCCTCGAGCATGCCAACGTTCTGATCCTGATAGCGGCCATAGGCAATGCCGCGCAGATCGATCGACGGCTGTTGATAGAACGGCACATCGCCACGCACGGAGCGGAAGTCCGCGCGCGTGCCCAGCACCCAATCCTCGCCCAGTTTGAAATACCCATAGGCGCGGCCGCGATAGCTTTGGAAGGTGGTGTCGCTACCAAAAGCGGGCGCGTATTGGGTGGCCTCCAGTCGCGCGAACCATCCGCTTGAGGGTGTCAGCGTGTTGTCACGTGAGTCGTAACCCAGGCCCAACCCGAGTCCCGACGACTTGCTGGCGAATTCTTTGGGCTTGAAGTACTGATCGTCGCTGGGAATATTGAGCCGATTATCCAGGTCGATGTAGAGCCAGCGCGCCGAGACAAACAGATCGCTCGTGCCGAGCCGGCGCGAGACCTGCTGGTAGGAAAAGATGCCGTCGAGGTTGTAGCCGATCTTATGCGGACCCAGCAGCAAGCCCTGCGTGTAGTAGTCCAGGTTGACATTGATCTTGGCGACCAGGCCGGCGTAACGCCAGGTGTCGTCTTTGAAATGAAAGGTGCCGCCCAGGCCGTAACCCCAGGTGCCGTTTTCGGTTTTGAAAGCAGCCGCACCGTAGATGTCGGGCGGAATGCGCAAGCCGCTTTCCCTGGACGCCTCCGATTGTTTGGGCGTGTGGAAAAACACCGCGGCCAGTCCGCCACCGTTGCCCACCGCAGGCTCGGTGATGATGATGGGAACCAGCAGCGCGCCCTTGTGCTGCAACAGCCAGCGCGACATGTCGACGGAGCTGTCCTGCGGGTCGCGGAAACGGCTCCACCATGAACCCTGGGAGTCCTTGGCCTGCGCCACGGGAGCCGTCGGCGACAGCGGTTGGTTCTTATCGGCAGCCCCTGCAACTGCGGGTGCGTCCTGCGCATGGAGCGCGGCGCCCAGCAGCAGGCACGCGCCGAGCAGGCAAGCTACTGGCGCAGGGCGCGGCCTCATGACTTCTCCATCGTTGCATCATCCGCCATGGGCGATGGAAGGACTCTGCCGGAGCCGGCGTTTTGCGGACAGCGAAAATACTCGGCATTGCGCCCGGTAAAAGCACGTAATGAGCTCGCCGGCCATCCACACCGACGAGCACTCACCGTGCGGGCGGCGTCAATTGGCAGTGGGAACGTCGACTTCCTTCCAGCTGCTGTCAGGGTCGAAACTCTTCATGGACTGCGCGATGGTGCCGCCGTTCTTGCCCAGATCCTTTTCGAATACCTGGCCGTCGTGGCTCACCATGAAACTCATCACGCCGGTCTCGCCGTACTGCGCGGGCCAGGCAACCAGCGCGAAACCGTTGGTCATGCGACCGCCGACCAAATAGTTATAGGCGCCTCCGGGGGCAGAACCGCCCTGCGCCGTCAGTATCCGGTAGTGGTAGCCGTAATAGCCCTGCCCTGGCACCACGTTGGCGAATTTCGGACCCAACGGACTCGGCGGCTCGTTGTCGTTGACGGGCCAGTACAGTCCGTCGTGCTTGCCCGGCGAGCTGAGCAGGTGCTGCGCGTACTGCAGCACTTTGTCCCCGTCCCTGTCCTGGGTCGCGTAATCGCGCTGCGCGTCGTAGTAGGCAAGCATGGCTTGCTCGACGGCGAGTTCGTTCTGCCCGATGTGGCGCGTGCGTATCTCTTGCTGCGCAGCGGCCAGGTCAAAATGCCAACCGTCCTTCCCTTTGACCAACGGCATGGGCAGCACCCACTTCTCCGCGCCCACGTCCAGATGACTCTTGCCGTCGGCCGTTTCGATGCGATGGCTTTCGTCGTAGCGTTTGAGGAACAGGTCCACATCATCCTGATCGATGCCTTCGGTCGGGATGTAATCCTTCCAGTTATTGCCCAGCACCTTGGCGAGTGCCGCCTGGTCGTGATTGCGCACGGCCTGCACGAAGGCTCCGGCGGCGTCATCCGCCGTTGGGTAACTCGCCTGTTGTGCCAGCGCGGCGCCGCAAAGGACACAGCCAGCCCAGAACATGGTGCTCAAGGCCAGGCGACGGATCATGGGAGTGCGATTCATGGTCATGCTCCTCAACGACGACGGCCACCGCCACCTGCCCGGGCTGGCGCAGGTCGGGACATCTGCCTGCCAGCACCAGCGCCGGCACCTCGGGACTGCGACATCGAGCGCTGACTGGATTGCCCGCGATTCATTTGCGTATGCGCCGAACCCGGCGATTGCCCGCCGCTGAACGCGTTGTTGCGCGGTCCCTGCGATGCACGATCGCCACCGAAGTTGCCCTGCTGCCCACCGGCATTGCCGCGTTCGCGCGTCTGTCCGCCCAGATCGCCGCGCCCCTGACCGCCGGGGCTGCCTCGATCCGCGCCGCCGAGGTTGCCTCGATCCGCGCCGCCGGCTGCGCCCTGGCCACCACCAGGCCGGTTGCCGGTGGACGGCCGATTGAGTGCCGCGCCGCTTTCGCCTGCACCACGCCGCGCGGCCATCGAAGAGCCGTTGCCGGTGGAGCGGTCAAAGCTCTGCAGTGCGCGCTGGCGATTCGCGTCGTTGCCGCGGAAAGCCTCGCGCTGATTGGCGCCACCCACGCCCTGCCCATAGCGATCACGGCTGCCCTGATCGCGATAAGGCGTGCCGCGCCGATTGGACGGGTTGTGGTTCCACGTCTGCCTGTTGTTGCCGTTGCCGCTGATGCGGTTGTTGACGTTATTGACGTTGTTGTAGCGGTTGACGTTGATGTCGACGTCGCCATGCCCCCAGTTGAAACCGCCCCACAGCGAGTTCACGGCGGCAACACCCACGCCAAAGGCAATGCCCGCCGCCAATCCGGTAGCCACCGGATAGTAATAACCCGGCGGCGGCGGCCAATACGGCGGCGGGTAGCTGGGATAGGCCCAGGTACCGTAGACCACGGTCGGGTTATACGACGGTACGTACACCACTTCCGGATTGGCCGGCTCGATCTGGATCACCGTGGTGCTCGGCGCCGCGGCCGTGGGTGGCGCCTGCTGCACCACCACCTTCTGCTGCTCGGTCGTCTTGAGATTGCCGGCCTTCTGCGCCTGCGCGCGCAGGCGCTGCACGGAGGCCATGACATCATCGGGCTGGGCAAGAAAGGCGTCGCCCATATTCTGCACCCATTCGGGTTGCTGCTTCATTTGCGCCAGCACCTGGGGGAATGCCACCAACGATTGCACGCTGGGATCCCAGGGCGTGTTGGCTACCTGTTTCACCGCGTCGTCGCCCTGGATCTTGGGATGTGCCGCCGACCATGCAGCGGCATCGGCCACATTGCTGGGATAGGTACAGGCCATCAGTATCTGCGAGAGCAACGCATCCGGATACAAGGCAACCGGGGCGAGCATCTGATCGAGTTGCTGAGTGGAGAAACTCTTCTGCGTACTGCCCTGGGCGCTAGTCGCGCCTTGCGTACTTTGTGCGGCCACGGGACCCGCAATCATCAGCGGCAGGCATACGAGACATAGCAAGTAGATCCGCCAGAATCCGTGCTTCCCAGTCGTGTTCATGGTGCCGCTCCGGTGCCGCTCACGCGCTTGCACCAGCTTGATACGTCGCACGACGCATTGACCACTGCATTTATGCGCAAACGTCTCCAGTAAAACTACTTAAAAGGACCACCGGCCCTGCTCAAGGGGCGCGGTATCCGTAGATTTACCGCCTGCGGGTAAGTAGTAGTTCGCTGGGAGTCTGCCAAACAGAGCACGACCATAGCGTCGATCGCCGACCTTAAGGATGACCACCATGCGCCGCCTCCGCAATTCGCGCCTCACCTGTTCCCGCGCCCTGCTGGCGTCGGCTTGCATCATGGGCTTTGCGGTGACATCGGCAAAGGCGGACACCCCCGATTACTGGGATGGCGACTGGCATGGCAGCATCCAGCCCTATGGCTGGTTGCCCGGCATCAGTGCCAAAACGCGCTATCAGTTGCCCAACAATGGCGGCACGGTCGAACAGAAGACCAACAACGACATCTTCGATTACCTCAGCGGCGCCTTCATGGTCGATGGCACGGTACGCAAGGGGGATTGGGGCTTCTATGGCGACTTCGACTGGGTGAAATTCAGCGACGAAAAGGGACGCTTCACCCGCATCGGCGGCGACCGCATAGGCGCCGATGCGAATCTCGATACGCGCTGGGGCATCAAGGGCGGCATGGTGACCCTGGCCGGCCTGTATACGATGGCCCATGGACAGCAGGGCTACATCGATCTGGTGTTCGGCATGCGCTACTTATGGATCAAGGGCAATCTGGACTGGAACTTCAACCTGACCGGCAACGGTGGCCGGCCGGATATCCAGAACAGCGGTCATCTCAACAACCAGACGCACGTCACCGACGGCATCATCGGCATTCGCGGCCGCTGGTCGCCGTTCGCCGGCAGCAACTGGTTCTTCCCCTATTACGTCGATGTTGGCGCGGGCAGTTCGGACAACACCTATCAGGCGATGATCGGCGTGGCCTACGCTTTTCACTGGGGCGATATCGCGCTCAATTACCGCGACGTCGAATACAAGCAAGGCAGCAGCGACAAATTCCTCAAGCAAGTGGAATTGAGCGGCCCTGCGCTAAGCGTGGCCTGGCACTTCTAGCATCAGCGTGTTGCGGGAGCTGCCGGCGTGAGCGATCCTCGTTCGAGCATTTTCGAAGAACCCAAACATGTCGCCGTCTTGCGGCGACTGCGGCTGATCAAGCCGGCGCATCGCACCCAGGCATTGCGCCGCGTGCTTATCGCGGTGGGGTTGGCATGGATTCCGCTGGCCCTGCTCTGCGCTGGACAGGCCTTGGTGACGGGTCACGACGAGTTGCTGCACGCCTTTTTCACCGATATCGCCGTGCATGCGCGCTTTGTCTTGGCCGTTCCGATCCTGATCCTTTGCGAATACATCATCCTTCCGCGACTGGACCTGACGGCACAGCACTTCGTCACCTCCCATATCATCGACGCCTCCGATCAGACGCGCTTCGATGAAGCCGTTGCTTCGACCCGGCGCCTGAGCCTGGGCGTGTGGCCCTCGGCAGCCATGACGATCATCGTCTATACGTTTGTCATCACCATTGCGATCACCGTACGCCAGAACGTGCTGCCGATCTGGCATTACGCACCCGATTCGCCGCATCTGTCGCCCGCCGGCTGGTGGCATATGTTGATCAGCCTGCCGCTGTTGCTGGGTTTGCTGCTGAGCTGGATATGGCGCGTGTTCGTATGGATGCGCTTTCTTCGTCAGGTGTCCCACATGGGGCTGCACCTGGTGGCCTCCCACCCCGACAAGGCGGGTGGACTGCTGTTTGTCGCCTTCTCGCCGCGCATGTTCGCGCCGCTTGCGCTGGCCATCGGCATCATCATCGCGGGCACCTTTGCCAATGAGGTGTTTCATCTGGGGCTCAATCCATTGGACCACCCGGCAACGCCGCTCGCCTCGGCGGCGGTGGTCGTGGTCATCTTTCTCACGCCGCCGCTGGTTTTCGGACGCATGCTGCTGATGGCATGGCGACGCGGCATCTTCGAGTACGGCGCACTGGCCAGCCGCCTGGGTACGCAATTTGAAGACAAATGGCTGAGGTCGGGCAACGTGGTCGATACGGAATCGCTGGAGAAACCGGATTTTTCCGCCGCCACCGATCTCTACAGCGTGACGGCCAACGTCTACGCCATGCGTCCCGTGCTGTTTGATGCGCGCGCGGCGTTGGCGCTCGCCCTCGCCACACTCATCCCGTTCGCTCCCATCTTTCTGACGGTGATTCCCGCCAAGGTCATTCTCACGCAGTTGTTGAAACTCGTCGTCTGAGCCGCGCCGCAGCGCCCACGCGGCGACCGCCGTGCCTTCTGAAAAGGAACGTGCACGCAGGGCTTGCCTTTGTACTGGCCCCGCCGCTGTCCGGTCATGCAACGCTGACCGTGCTTGCCCTGGCCATCGTGGCGGGCGTGGGCATCTACAACATGATCGGATCGCCACGGGCCTATAGCTGGATCCTCGGTACGGTGACGGCGTTGATGGTGCTCAGTGCAGCCGGCCAGGTTTCTTCGTTATCGCAGCTTGCGCTCGATCGGGTGATCGATGTCGCCGTCGGCGTCGGCTCGACCCCGCTGGTGGCGCTGGCCGCGCGACGACGTGAAGATATGGATGCCGCGAAGACGATCAGGTGCCGATGGGGCTGTATGTGGTCGGCGGCGACGGCATGCTGCAGGCCGTTTCGGTCCATATTGCCGATTACAGCGACTATGGCGAGGGTATCGAGATAGCCGTCTACGGCATCTCGGAGCCGCCGTTCGACGAGCTGTTTCCCTGTAGCTGAGGCGCCCCATTGCGTAAAAGCACGATGGCGGGCCTCCATATGGTGGCGCGCATGCGCGCATGCCCCGATACTTCTTGCGTTTGCGCCGACCTCTGAGCAAGAGCCATTGCGGCCGTCCCCAGGAGCGCCCTCGTGCAGTTTCGCCATTTGCGCTATTTCGCCAAGATCGTGGAAGCGGGCAGTTTTTCCCGCGCGGCGGCGCTCATCCATATCGCCCAGCCGGCCTTGAGCAAGCAGATTGCCGAGCTGGAAGACGAGTTCGGCGTCACCCTGCTCCACCGCAGCGCACGCGGCGTCACGCCCACGGCTGCCGGCGAAGTGCTTTACCAGGAAGCGCTGAAACTGATCCGGCAGGTGGACGACCTGCCCGCCGTGGTGCGCTCCGCGCAAGGCGAAATCCAGGGCGTGGTGTGTTTCGGCATGGCCTCGACCATGGCGCCGGCGCTGACCGGCAAGATGATGGAGATCTGCCGCGCCACCTTGCCCAAGATCACCCTGCGCTTCATCACCGGTGACAGCGAAACGCTGCGCGACAAAGTGGCCGCCAAGACCATCGACCTGGCCATCGTGTTCGAGAACGGGCCGGAGACCGGCTTCACGCGCGAGGTGCTGTTCCGCCAGCGGCTTTACCTGGCCAGCCGAAAACAGCAGGGCAAGGCTGAGAAGTCCACCACGCTGGCGAAGATCGCGCAGCTGCCGCTGATGCTGCCCACACCGACCAATGTGCTGCGCAAGGCGCTCGACCGCGAACTGGCCGCCGCCGGGCTGCACGCCGAACCGGTCGCCGAGTCGGATCTGTTCGAGGTGGTGTTGTCCGCCGTGGAGACCGGACTGGGGCACGCCATCCTGCCCAAGGGCGACTTCACCGATATGCCCGGGCACCCGGACATCGCCACCACGCCGATCGAGCCGCCGATCTATCTCACCGCCTGCCTGATCACCTCGCGGGACAAGCCGCTGACGCGCGCGGCCTCAGCGATCGAGGCGCAGCTGCTGGGCTTTATTCGCAGCCAGGTCGGCGCCTCCGCCTTCAAGGGCGCCCAATGGGTGGACGCCGAGCCATAACCGGCCGTTATGCCCGCATAGCGAAACGGTATTTTCTTTCGAGGCGGCACAAGCACAGACTCTGCTGCAACGCACAAGCAAGGCTTTCCGCCGCACCGCTCCCGCACCCTTCTATCGGAACCCGCCGCACCGGCGCCTTCCCATCCTCGATCCCCTCATTCGAACCGGCATGTCATTCGCCGGAACGGAGAAGTCATGTCTACCGTCGCCAAATCCCGCACTTTGAATAAAGCCTTCGCCGCCAAGGCGCACTCTGCCACCCGCGCCCTGCTCGATCGCTGTGCCGCTGCGAACACCCATTGGCAGCAGCTGTCCCTGCAGGCCGACCCACGCATGACGCAGGCAAAGGCCTCCATCTGGAGCCACCAGGGTTCGGGCGCCACCCATTGGGAGGCCAGGACGCCACAGGACGCCTATGCGGTGCTGCTGTTGCTCGACGACGCCCACCTGTCACTGCATAGCGACGCCCACGACCTTCAGGAGCGCGCCTGCGATGCGGGCTCCTACTACGTGAGCCGCCCCGGCGAATCGGTCAGCGTGCAATGCCCGGGCAACTGCCGTGCGCTGTATGTGGAACTGCCCGTGCAGCTGTTCTGGTCCGCCGATGAAGCCAGCCGCGCCTGCTTCTCGATGGGACCGGCGCAAGATGCCTTGCTACTACAGCTGGCCCGCACCCTGCTGGAAATGCACGGCGAAAGCCGCGAGCACGCGCTGGCCACGCAGGTGCTGGAGCTCATCGTCGATCGCCTGCGCCATCTGCGCGCGGCCGCTGCACCGCTGGCCTGCGCCGTGAAGAAAACCGTGCTGCCGCAATGGCGCCTGCAGCGCGTAGACGACTATGTGAAGGCGCACCTGTCCGAATCCATCACGCTAAACGACATGGCCGCTGCGGCGGGCTTGTCACCGATGCACTTCGCCGCCCAGTTCCGCGCAGCCACCGGTTTCCGTCCGCATCACTACCTGTTGTTGTGCCGCATGGAGCACGCCAAGCAGCTGATCGCCGAGATGCCGCGCTCGATGCTGGATGTGGCGCTGGAGGTGGGCTTCCACACGCAGGCGCACTTCACCACCGTGTTCAAGCGCCTCACCGGCAAGACGCCCAGCCAGTGGCGCGGTGACGCCCTGCGGGCACAGCACGTATAGACGTCCACAGTCGTGCGAATCGGAAAAAGCAGCGCCCCAGCCGAAAAGCCCGCCGGGCCTGCGTGCCTACCATGCACGTATCGGCCGTCCCCACCGCAGATAACCTGGCCGCGCTCGAGCACCCGTGGTGCCGGTTTCTGGGCCGCAACATCAAGGCCATGCGCACCGCCGTGCTGGCGATACGCATACGCTATGCATGGAAGGCGGCACCGAGCTCGCCGGTCCATGCACTTTCGTCCAGCCCGAACCACGCACTCTTGCGTTACCTCGATCTGCGTTGAGGCATCGCACGCTTGCTCAGACGGGCTCGAGGTAGCGCAACAGCAAGCGTGCGCTCTCGCGACCCTGCCAGTCATTGATGACCAACTCGTAGGCAGCTCGCAACACCGCCGGCGGTGGCGTGCCCTCGTAGGCATTGAACATCACCGCATCGTGCACCGAGCCATCGCGCGGATCGCGCAGGCTCAGCCGCAGATGCCGCTCGCCCATCACGCGCCAGCTCGCGCATTCGAATACGTTGTCGAATACCGGCTCGGGAAATGCCTGACCCCAGGGGCCCGCAGCGCGCAGCTGACGCGCCAGTTCCAGGGTCGCCGCGCCAACGGGCAATTCGCCGTCGGTGTGCTGCACGGCCTGCAGCTGATCGTCGTCCAGCCACTCGCGTGCAATCGTGTCGAAGGCCTCGGCGAAGCGTGGATAGTCCTCGGTGCGCAGGCTCAGTCCGGCGGCCATCGCATGACCGCCGAAGCGCGCGATGAGGCCTGGGTGGCGCGCGTCGATCATCGCCAGCGCATCGCGGATATGGAAACCGGCGATGGAACGCGCCGAACCGCGCAACTCGTCCTGCATCTCTTCGCTGGCCGGTGCAAACGCAATCACCGGACGATGCAGCCGCTCCTTGAGTTTGGACGCCACTAGTCCTACCACCCCGGCGTGCCAGCTCGGTTCGAACAAAGCCACACCTACGGCGTCGATGTCTGCCGTGCGCGACACCATCACTTCGGCCTCGGCCACCATGGTGGCCTGCAACTCGCGGCGTTCCTGATTGATGGAACTCAGCAGCTCGGCGTAACGACGCGCCTGCACCGGATCATCGGTGAGCAGGCACTCCACGCCGATGCGCATATCCTCGAGCCGGCCCGCCGCATTGAGCCGCGGGCCGATCGCATAGCCCAGATCGCTGGCACAAAGCGTCGCCGCGCTGCGCTGGCTCGCCTCCACCAGCGCCGCCACGCCCGCATGGGCACGGCCGCTGCGCACACGCCGCATACCCGCCTCCACCAGCACGCGGTTGTTGAAATCCAATGGCACCAGATCGGCCACGGTTCCCACCGCCACCAGATCGAGCAGCACGGAAAGATCCGGCTCGCTGCCCGCAGGAAACACGCCGTGCTCCCGCAGCGATGCGCGCAGCGCGAGCAGCAGATAGAACATCACGCCCACGCCCGCCAGCGCCTTGCTCGGGAACGCATCGCCATTGAGGTTGGGATTGACCATCGCATCGGCGCTGGGCAGTTGCTCACCAGGCAAATGATGATCGGTGACGATCACGCGGATGCCGCGCGCCTGCGCCGCAGCTACACCCGCCACGCTGGCCACGCCGTTGTCGACGGTGACGATGAGTTGCGGCGTGGGCTGAAGCGATTCGACCAGCGCCGGACTCAGGCCGTAGCCATGCACGAATCGATTGGGCACCGCATAGTCCACGCGGCGCGCGCCCAGCATGCGCAGGCCTCGCACAGCGACGGCCGTGCCGGTCGCGCCATCGCAGTCATAGTCGCCGGCGATCAGAATCGTCCAATCGTCGCGTATCGCCTCCGACAGCAAGGCCACCGCCTGATCCAGGCCACCGAGCTGTTGTGGCGAAAGCAGACGCGCAAGACGATATTCGGCATCCAGCGGCGAGAGCACGCCGCGTGCGGCGAACACCTGCTGCAAGACCGGATGGACATCCACGCCCCAACCCGCCGGGCTGCCTTGAGGCTCGCGTCGACGAAGGCTGTTGCGCTTCACCGGCTGCTCCTTCGCCAGACACGCAGACGATGCCAGGGACGATGCAGCCAGCGCTCGCCGCTGGCAAAACTCAGTTGCAAGGGTTGGCGCTTGGCCAGGGCGAGCAGGCCCGGTGTCCAACGCGCAGCCAGTTCGTCTTCCGGCAGGTCCTGCAGATCCATCAAGGTGCCCGGCAACGCCGCGGCTATCGATGCCTCCGTGCGAGCCGCCACGGCAATGCCTGCCTGCGTCGCCAGCGAGCGCAACAGCAGATCATCGCCAATCACGTTGCCAAGCGAGGTATGCACGGCTTGCGGCAGCGCGCCGCCGCCCCATAGCCATACATGATTGATCGGCGGCATGCCGCGCTGGCGTCGCTCGGCGTTGAGCGGATGCTGATGCAGGATCACCTGCACCTCGGTGAGCAGGATGCGCCAGCGACGCCCTTCCACGCCTTGCGGCAGGTGGTAGTAGAGGTCCTCGCCCAACGCCTGCTCGGGAGCTGCAAAGTCCGGCAGCGCAGTATCGGCGGACAAGCGCACATGCCAGCGATCGGGCGACGAGACAATGAGCGCCATGTCGGCTTCGTCGAACAAGGGCATCAGCGGCTCGGCGAGAGCAAGCGCTTCGTCCATCGACAACTGCATCTGCCCGCAGGCCAGCAGTCGCGCACCATTGAGATCAGGTTGCACCCAGGCAGGATCGGCACACAGCCAGCGATCGCCGCCGGCGTCACCGGCAATCAGCTGGCGCGTGAGCGCCGCGGCCGGCAGCGGGTCGGGCAGCTCGAAGCGCGCGTTCAATCCAGCCATGTAGCCGCGCGCGCCGTCAGCCAGACGATCGGCCTTGCGCACGAGACCGCGCAACGGATGATCGGGCGCCAATCGCGCGAGATTCGGCAGCCAGACATCGATCGCGTGATGGGCCGAATCGCGCATGGCCAGGCTCATGCCTCCAACTGTTCGTAGAGTGCCAGCCACTCGACTTCGAGCGTTTCCTTCTCGCTGCGAAGTTCACTCTGTCGCTGCCCCAGCCGCATCATCTCGGTGGTGGAGCCGTTATAGGTTTGCGGATCGGCCAACTTCGCTTCGAGTGCCGTCAGCTCGCCTTCCAACGTGGCGATGCGCGTCTCGATCTTTTTCACGCGCTGGCGCGTGGCCTTGTCGCTGTCGCGCTCGGCGGCGGTGCGGGCGCGGCGCTCGTCCGGCGTTTCCACGCGTTCGACGGGCTTGGCGTTTTCCTTGTTCTTGGCCTTCTTGGCGGCCGAACCACGGCTGCGCAGCCACTTCGCATAGTCGTCTAGGTCGCCGTCGAACGGTTCCACCGTGCCATCGGCCACGCGCCAGAAACTGTCGCTGACCATGCCAAGCAGATGGCGATCATGCGAGACCAGCACCAGCGCACCGTCGAATTCCGCCAGCGCATCGGCCAGTGCTTCGCGCATGTCCAGATCAAGATGGTTGGTCGGTTCGTCGAGCAGCAACAGGTTTGGCTTGTCCCAGGCGATCAGCGCCAGCGCAAGACGCGCGCGCTCGCCGCCGGAGAAACCGTCGACCGATTCAAAGGCGCGATCGCCGGCGAAATTCCACGAACCAAGGAAGTCACGCAAGACCTGCGCGGCGACGCCAGGCGCCTTCTCCTGCAGATGATCGAACGGCGACGAACCTTCGTGCAGGCTTTCCACCGTGTGCTGGGCGAAGTAGCCGATCTTCAGATCCTTGTGCCCCTTGCGCTCGCCGGCCAGCGGCGTGAGTTCGCCGACCAGGGTCTTGACCAGGGTGGATTTGCCGGCGCCGTTGGGGCCCAGCAGGCCGATGCGCTCGCCCGCTTCCAGGCGGAAACGCACGTTGCGCAAAATCGTGGTGGTGGCTGCGCCGTTTTCACCCGGATAGCCGGCATCGACGTCCTCGATCTGCACCATCGAATCAGGCAGTCGCGCAGGCACGGCAAACTGGAAATGGAACGGACGCTCGGCGCGCACGGCCTCGGTGCCGGCCAGTTTCTCCAGTCGCTTCACGCGCGACTGCGCCTGCTTGGCCTTGCTCGCCTTGGCCTTGAAGCGATCCACGAACGACTGCAGGTGAGCACGCTCGGCCTGCTCGCGTTCGTGCGCGATCTGTTGCTGGCGCAGCTGCTCGGCACGCAGGCGTTCGAACGCGCTGTAGTTGCCGGTATAGAGCTTGCCGCTGCCATCGTTGAGGTGCAGCGTGTGGGTGATCACGCCGTCGAGGAATTCGCGGTCGTGCGAAATGATCAGCAAGGTGCCCTGGTAGCGGCGCAGCCATTCTTCCAGCCACAGTACCGCGTCGAGATCGAGATGGTTGGTGGGCTCATCGAGCAGCAGCAGGTCCGACGGCGCCATCAGCGCACGCGCAAGGTTAAGGCGCACGCGCCAACCGCCGGAGAATTCCTTCACCGGCGTCTCGTGGGTTTCAGCGGCAAAGCCCAGGCCATGCAGCAGGCGGCCAGCACGCGCCCGGGCGTCGTAGCCGTTCAGTTCTTCGATGCGGTGATGAGCGAGCGCCATCGCTTCGGTGTCGCCGCGCGCTTCGGCGTCGATCTCGTCGCGCAAGGCCTTGGCCAGCTCCACGTCGCCGCCCATCACGTACTCGATGGCGGGGTCGGGCAGCGACGGGGTTTCCTGGGCCACCGAGGCCATGCGGATCTTCGCAGGCAGGTCCAGGTCGCCGGCATCGGCTTCTACCTGGCCCTGCAAGGCGGCAAACAGGCTGGATTTTCCGCAGCCGTTGCGCCCGACCACACCCAGCCGCCAGCCAGTCTGGATGACCAGGTCGATATCGGAAAGCAGCAGTCGGCTGCCACGGCGGAGGGCGAAGTGACGGAACGAAATCATGAGGAGAGCTTAGAGCCTGTTCAATGCCGTGGTAGAGGCCGCACAGGCGGGCCCCCGGAGCCGGCCGGGTGCCGGCCGTAGCCGCCCATGATAGCGGGCCCTGCGCCCGGTTCCTCACAACGAATGCCCACGCCGTCGCAATCGCCGCAGATTCGCATGGCTAAGGCCCGATACTTCTGCTACAACGACGCGGCAACGCCTTGTGCGGAGAGGGGAACCGTGAACAAGTACGGAATCAGCAAGTTCAGCATCAGCCTGTCCATCGCCCTGCTGGCCACCGCCGGCATGAGTGCCCCGGTTGCCGCCAAAGCGGACAGCCTGCTCGTCAACCGCGTGCAGCAGGAAAAGGGCATGGACCTGCCCGGCCGCGGCATGAGCATGGCCGAGGTGGAGAAAAAGTACGGTGCTCCGCAGCGCAAGCTCTCGCCCCGTGGCGGCGACAGCGACAAGCATCCGGTGATCAACCGCTGGGATTACGCGAATTTCATCGTGTATTTCGAGAAGAGTCACGTGATCCACGCCGTGCTCAACACACCGGCGGGCAACAACACCAATCCAGCCTCGGTCAACTGATCGACGCCGGCATGGGCTAGACGCGGTCCGTGGCAACACGGGCCGCGTTCTCTTTTCTGCCCTGTCACACCTCATCGTTTACACTCTGCGGCCCTCGTAGTCTGCCCCGGGCAGCTGCTGCCGTCCCCGCTGCAAGAGAACTGTTGACGATGACCGACCAAAGCCTTCGCCTTCCGGCGGAATGGGAGCCGCAATCGGCCGTGTTGATCGCGTGGCCGCACGCCGGCACCGACTGGGCCGACCGCCTCGCGGATGTGGAAACCACCTATGTCGCGCTGGCCGCCGCGGTCACGCGTTTCCAGCCGTTGATCATCGTGGTGGGCGACAACCCGCTGCGCCTGCGCGTGCAGGCCTTGCTGACCGGTGAAGGCGTCGATCTGTCCAAGATCCGTTTCGTCGAGCTGCCCTACGACGACACCTGGTTGCGCGATTCCGGTCCGATCACCTTGAAGGCCGATGGCGGGCAGTATCAGCTGACCGATTTCCGCTTCACCGGCTGGGGCGGCAAGTTCGGCGCCGAGCAGGACGACGCGCTGATTGCCGGCCTCGTGCAGGAAGGCGTGTTTGGCAAGGCCATGCACAAACGCATCGACTGGGCGCTGGAAGGCGGCGGTATCGAAAGCGATGGCGAAGGCACCGTGCTCACCACCTGGCGCTGCCTGACCCAGCGCCACCCGGAACAGTCCCGCGAGCAGATGACCGAGATCCTCAGCGACAGCCTGCACGCCAGGCGCGTGCTGTGGCTGGACTACGGCTACCTCGAAGGCGACGACACCGACGCGCATATCGATACGCTGGCCCGCTTCGCGCCGGGCGAACGCATCGTGTACCAGGCCTGCGACGACAGCAGCGATCCGCACTATGACGAGCTCAAGCGCATGGGCGAAGAACTCGCCGCGCTGCGCACGCCCGCAGGCAAGCCGTACACGCTCTATCCCCTGCCCTGGGCCAAGCCGATCGTGGATGAGGGCCGTCGCCTGGCCGCCTCTTATGCGAACTACCTGATCGTCAACGATGCCGTGCTGGTGCCCGCCTATGGCGACGCCGCCGACGACGAGGCCGCGCGCATCATCGGTGAAGCCCATCCGGGCCGCGAGATCGTGCAAGTGCCTTGCCGCCCGCTGATCTGGCAGAACGGCAGCCTGCACTGCATCACCATGCAGCTGCCGACCGGCATCGTCTGAGAGCTGCTGGAAACCGGCTCGAAGCACACCATATAGATGAATTGACGTCCGCTCCGAAACGGGGCCGGGCGGCTGTATCCGCTAGACTCTGCGATCTGCTCCCCAGCAGCCTTTTCTGGAAGCCCACCGATGACCCGCAAGACCCTCAAAGTCGCCCTGCTGCAGGAAACCGACCGCGGCAGCCGCGACGCCAATCTCGACGCCATTGAGGCAGGCCTGCGCGACGCCGCAGCCAGGGGCGTGGAACTGGTGCTGCTGCAGGAACTGCACAACGGCCCGTATTTCTGCCAGCGCGAGTCGGTGGACGAATTCGACCTGGCCGAGACCATTCCGGGTCCCAGTACCGCTCGCATCGGCAAACTGGCCGAAGAGCTGAAGCTGGTGGTGGTCGCCTCGCTGTTCGAAAAGCGCGCCACCGGTCTGTACCACAACACCGCCGTGGTGTTTGACCGCTCCGCAGCCATCGCGGGCAAATACCGCAAGATGCATATCCCCGACGACCCGGCGTTCTACGAAAAGTTTTACTTCACGCCGGGCGACATCGGCTTCGAGCCGATCGACACCTCGGTGGGTCGCCTGGGCGTGCTGGTGTGCTGGGACCAGTGGTATCCGGAAGCCGCGCGCCTGATGGCGCTGGCCGGCGCCGACCTGCTGCTCTATCCCACCGCCATCGGCTGGGACCCGCAGGACGACCAGGCCGAGAAGGATCGCCAGCGCGAAGCCTGGGTCACGGTGCAACGAGGACATGCTGTTGCCAACGGCCTGCCGCTGTTGTCGTGCAACCGCACCGGCTTCGAAGCCGACAAGGCGGGCGTGGGCAACGGCATCCAGTTCTGGGGCACCAGTTTCGTCGCAGGTCCCCAGGGTGAATTCCTGGCGCAGGCCGGTACGGATGGCCGCGAACTGTTGATCGCCGATGTCGACATGGCGCGCAGCGAACACGTCCGCCGCATCTGGCCGTTCCTGCGCGATCGTCGCATCGATGCGTACGGCGATCTGCTCAAGCGTTTTCGCGACTAATACCACGGTGACGCGACCAGTCTCGCGCCTCTGCCATTCCACGCAGTCTTCGCCTGAGCCACACCGACACCACGCATGAGCCAGACCGACATCACCGATTCCCTGCCGCCCGTGCTGCGCGACCAACCGATCGAGCGCGTCACGCGCGACGGCGTGGAATACGTGGTGCTAGGCACGGCGCACGTATCGCGCACCAGCGTCGATGCAGTGGAAGCGCTGCTCGCGCATGAAACCTTCGACGCCGTCGCCGTGGAGCTTTGCGAGAGCCGCGCCCAAGGCATGCGCGATCCCGAAGCGTTCAAGCAGATGGATCTGTTCCAGGTGATCCGCCAGGGCAAGGCCGGCATGGTCGCGGCCAGCCTGGTGCTGTCCTCGTTCCAGAAGCGCCTTGCAGAGCAGTACGGCATCCAGCCCGGCGCAGAAATGAAAGCAGGCATGGACGGCGCCGATCAACGCGGCGTGCCCGTGTGGCTGGTGGATCGCGAAGTCGGCACCACGCTGCGTCGTGCCTGGCATAGCGTCGGTTTCTGGCAGCGCTTCGGCCTGATGGGCGGCCTGATTGCCAGCGTGTTCGAACGCGAGAATATCCAGGAAGCCGAAATCGAAAAACTCAAGCAAGGCGACATGCTGGAAAGCGCCTTCAGTGAGTTCGCCACCAACTCCGCGCCGCTCTATCGCGCCTTGATCGCCGAACGCGACGCGTACATGGCAGCGCGCTTGCGCGAACAAGCCGCCCAGTCGGGTTACGGCGAAGGCCGTCGTGTGCTAGTAGTGATCGGTGCCGGACACCTCAAGGGTTTGTGCGAACAGTTGCGCACCCAGCAAAGCGATCCCGCGACGGAAGCCGCCGCGCTCTCCGCAGCACCGCCCAAGTCGGTGTGGCCGAAGTGGGTGGCCCTTGGCCTGGTGTTGGCGGTGTTCATTGCCATTGGATTCGCCTTCTACCGCAGCCCATCACTGGGTGCAGCCGCCTTGCGCGACTGGGTGCTCTACACCGGCGGCTTCTCCGCCATCGGCGCCATCATTGCCGGTGCCCATCCCCTGAGCGTGCTCGCCGCATTCATTGCCGGCCCGATCAAACCCTTCCGCCCCGGCATTCCCTCCGGCGGCATCAGCGCGATGGTGGAAGCCTGGGTGCGCCGCCCGCGCGTGGCCGATTTCGAAACACTACGCGACGACATCGGCCACTGGCGCGGCTGGTGGAGCAACCGCGTCGCCCGCACCCTGCTCAACTTCTTCCTGGTGTGCCTGGGCACGATCATCGGCGAATACACCGCCGGCATTCATATCGTGAAGAGCTTGCTCTAAGCGAGCCGAAACGGCAGACCGTGTGGGAGCGCACCCTGTGCGCGACAAACCTACGGAGCGGTACACCCCAGCGTGGCTGTCGCGCACAGGGTGCGCTCCCACAGACGAGCGCCGGGCGCGGCACCCAGTTCGAATTGGGACGCTCTAAAGCCAAAGCGAAGCGAGCCCCCGCTTTAAGTCCTCAGCGATTCGGGCGCGTTGCGCAGCGCATTGAAGTATCCCCTGTGTACCCTCGGAGGTTGTCCCCTGACGGCCCGCCTCGAGCGCTCGGGCTTATCCCAACACGATGCTGCGGGCGTTATCAGGCCATTTTCTTTGGGTTACTTTCGACGCGAAGCTAGTCCCGTGGGATCTTTTGGGCCAGCAAAAGAAAAGTGACTCGGTCGGCGGCAGCCGATCGAAACGCCCGCCGCGTAGGCGGCACCCTGGCGTCAACGCGACAATCAGAAACCGAGGCTCTGGATCCCGGCCTGCGCCGGGATCAGGAGCAAGTGATATCTGCGCCAGGATGAAGAGCGAAAGTCAGCGATGACCCAACGCCTCATCCAACACCCCCAACAACTCCTCATTCCGATCCAAACTCTGCTCCCAATACATCACCCCACCCAACCCCTTCGCCTTGACGAACGCCACCTTCGCCCGCAACGACTGCGGATCCTCATAAGTAACAAACGTCCGCGTCTTGGCATTCCACAAATACGGCGCCTGCGCCTTCGCATCCCAATGGCGCACATAGCCATTCTTGTCGATATAACTGGCCACCAGCTCCTGCCACGAAGGACTGCCCGCGTACTTGGCGTACTTCTGCTGCAAACCATCGTGCGCCGGATCGACACCTGAGAACGCGCGCCCATAGAACGCCGCACCAAGATTGAGCTTCTTCGCCGGCACACCCGCCGCAAGGAACTGCGCCACCGCCTTGTCACCCGCACGATCGTCCGCCGGAGCCATATCAGCCAGATGCAGCCCCGCGTGATGCCCGGTGGTCGGCGTCAGGCTGTTGTGGAAGTCGTAAGTCATCAGGTTGATCCAGTCGAGCGAACGCGACACGCGCTCCAGCTCGATGCCCGCCACGAACTCTCCGTCGGCGGCAGCAATCGTCAGCAAGTAATGGCGGCCATGATGCGCCGCACCCAGCTTGTCCAGGCGGGCACGCAACGCTTCCAGCAAGAGGCTGAAATTGCGCTTGTCCTCAGGGCGATGGCTGATGCCGGGGCCCGCCAGCGTCGGGTATTCCCAGTCCAGATCCACGCCATCCACATCGTATTTTTCGATGAAGGCGGCCACGCTCTCGGCCATGCGCTGGCGCGTGTCGGCGCTCAAGGCCACATCGGAGAAAAAGTCCGCGCCCCAGCCGCCTACGGAGACGATGATCTTGAGGTTGGGATTGATCTTGCGCAGACCGGTGAAGGTCGCCAGCGTCTGGCCTGCGACGGGGCTGGGAAATTGCACATCCCCTTTGACGTCCACCTTCGCAAACGCATAGTTGATGACGTCGAGCTTCTGCGCACTCACCGGCGGCAACGGCTGGGAATCGGAGACATAGCCGACGATGCGGTAATCTGCCGCAGGGGGTGCGGCCTGCGCCTGGGCCCCGCTCCAGGCGACGCCCAAGGCCATCGCCATCGTCAGCGCAGCCTTCAGGCCACGTCGTTTTCCCGCATTTTCCAGCCTTCCTTTCATGCTCGGTCCTTTGCGTGTGACGTTGCGCAGCGCGGGGGCGCGCCTGCACCTCCCCGCTACTGTGAAACCTTGCACTGATTGGAATCAGTGGCTTGCGACATGTTGTCCGTTCGTGAACGCTACGACTATACTTCCGGGACTTTCACCATGTACCAGCCGGAATCGTGGGGACGATGCTGATGACTCGACTGCAACTGCTTGGCCTGACCGTGGCCGCAGCTCTTTTCGCCACTGCCAGCGTGCATGCCGAGGGTGATAAAGCTGCCGGACGCAAGTTGATCTATACGTGCAATGGTTGTCATGGCGTACCCGGTTACGCCAACGCGTATCCGAACTATCCCGTGCCGCGCATCGCCGGCCAGAACCAGCAATACATCATCAGTGCACTGCACGAATACAAGGCCGGCGAGCGCAAGCATCCGACCATGATGGCCCAGGCGCAGAGTCTGTCCGACCAGGACATCCAGGACATCGCCGCCTACCTGTCCAGCCTCGCCAAGTAAGCCAAGGACCCGAACGCATGCATCGTGCACTCACCCTGCTTTCCTTCGGCGCCGTCCTGGCGTTCGCTTCCACCCAGCTGCTGGCTGCCGGCAATATCGAAAACGGCAAGCAGAAGGCGGCCACCTGCTTCGCCTGCCACGGCACCGACGGCAACTCGATCGATCCCCAGTACCCGCGCCTGGCCGGCCAGTACAACATGTACCTGCAGCAGGCACTCAACGAGTACAAGACCGGTCAGCGCGACAACGCCATCATGAAGGGCTTCGTGGCGCAGCTGTCGGACCAGGACATCCAGGACGTTGCCGCCTACTTCTCCAGCCTGCCGACCAAGCTCGATACGCTGCAAGGTCATATCCAGGGCGACAAGTAAGCCACACCGCAATAGTGAAAAGGCCCGCATCGCGCGGGCCTTTTTTTTGGACGTCCAGACGGCTGTTGATCAGCTTAGCGCGGACTGCCCTTCTTTCTTGCTGTAGTAGGGATTGCTGCCGCCACTATGATCGGTGGCGTCGCGCACTTCGGTGATTTCCGGCACGCGTTCTCGCAAGGTCTTTTCCACGCCGTGCTTGAGCGTGACGTCGACCATGCCGCAACCGTGGCAGCCGCCGCCGAACTGCAGGATCACCACGCCGTTGGCGTTCACTTCCAGCAGGCTCACGCGGCCGCCGTGCGAGGCGATCTTCGGATTCACTTCGGCCTCGAGCACATAGCGCACGCGCTCGATCAGGCCAGCTTCCTCACCCGGGATTTCACCCTTGATCCGCGGCGCGCGGATATTGAGCTGGCCGCCGGTGGCGTTAGGCTCGAAATCGATACTCGCGCCTTCCAGCCAGGGAGCGCTGTCGCCCTCCACGTTGAAGTCGAAACCATCGCAGACGATGGTCCATTCCTGCCCGGTCAGCTCGTCGGGCTCGGCAAACTCCAGCTCGCAATTGGCCGCCGGCGTACCCGGGGCGGTCACGCGCAGGCGGATGCTCAGCCCTTCGATGCCCTGCTGCGAAAGCAGGCGCAGGAAGTGCCGTTGCGCGCGTTCTGAAATGTCGATCATGTCTACTCCAGCTGAAACACCGGCCTGGCCGGGAATACAGCACCATTTTAGTCCTATTTTGCGTCGCCTGCCCGGCTTTGACTTTTCCTGGCGTAGCTTCGACGCTTCGCACCTTTCTCTCACGACGGACGATTCGCCATGAACCTCAGCCAACTCGCCAGCCAGCACTGCACGCCGCGCAAGGGCAAGGAACACGCGCTGGACGCCGCCAAGCTCAAGGAACTGCTCGCCGCGCTGCCCGGCTGGAAAGTCACCGACGACGGCAAGGCCATCGTCAAGGATTTCAAGTTCCCTGACTTTCACCACACGCTCGGCTTCATCAATGCGGTTGGCTTCATGGCCAATCAAGAGGACCACCACCCCGACCTCGAAGCCGGCTACGGTCACTGCCAACTGCTGTGGTCGACCCATGATGTCGGCGGCTTGTCGATGAACGACATCATTTGCGCGGCGCGCGTCGACGTTCTGCTCGAGCGTTGAACTCAGCGCACTCCACGCTGCGCCTGCTTCCCGTTGCGGGTTTCCTCGCAGCGGTAGCGGTGCTGCTGTGGTGCATGGCGGCGCTTTCCGGCTGGATCACGCGCGGCCAGTTGATTCACCAGGCCAGCCACGATGTCGCCACGCTGCGCGCTGGCAGGCCTCTATGGGAGTGGCGGCTGCGTTACCCCTCCGATCTGGTGGCGAGCCGCGTGTTCGGCGCGGCCGAGCTCGCCGCCACGCCCGACGGACTGGTGATCACCAGCCGCGACGGCACGCCGTTTGAAGTCGGCCTGCCGCTGGCCGGACCGATCGACCTCGCGCACTGGCCCGTGCTGCGCATCGACGTGCAGGGCAACCGCGAGGGCGTGCTGGACGTGAGCTATCAGCCGACTGAGTCGGGTACACCGTGCTCCGCCGATCGCGCCGCCATGATTTCGACCAAGACGGCCTCGTTGTCCATCGATCTGGCGAGCCAGGCGTGGCGGGCTATCGATGGCGCGCCCTGCGGCGCTCCGGACGTAGTGGCGTATCTGCTGCGGCTGCGGGTGACGATCCCGGCGGGAGCGACGCTCGCCCTGCATCGGGCCGCACTGGCCTCGCCCGAGCCCGTCTCGCTGCCGCCCAAGATCGACCGCCAGATGGCCGACATCCGCTTGCTCGGCTCCGAATCCTCGGTCAACTGGACCCCCACACCCCAGCAACTGGCCAGCTACCGAACACCAATGGTGCGATTGCCGGAAGGCGCTACCGCGGAAGCCATGCTGTTGTGGCGGGACCGGGTGCGCCAGTTCTGGCCGGCGGCGATCATTCTTCCGTTCGGGCAGGCACTGCCGCGCGCAACATCGAACCATATGCCGACCTGGCTCGATGCCGGGGTGGCTGCGCTTTATCTCGCGTGGCTGGCCTGGCTGGCCATCCGGCAGCGTCCGGGCGTGGTGCGGCCATGGACCGAAGTGGCCGCGATCGCCTTCGGTCCACTTTGGCTCATCGCCGGATTGCGCTGGGGACCGGGAGCGTCCATCCCGGGCATCACCGCCTTTCTGGCGGCGCTGGTCTATGGCGGCCAGAGCGAATGGCGCCGACGGCCGGTGGAATGGGGCTGGCTCGGACGAAGCTGGTCCGATTGGATCTATCCCCTGCTGCCGCTGCCCGTCGCCCTGGCGCTGACCCTGGCTGACGGCCACCACCTGCTCCATCTGGATGTTCGCCACATCGTGGCCTACCTCGCCTGGGCGCTGCTGCAGCAGTGGGCGATGCTCGCCCTGGTCCTGGGTCGGCTGGAACGGACCGGCCTGCCGCGCCCGGCCATCCTCCTGGTCACGGCGGCCTTGTTCGGCCTGCTGCACACCCCGAACGGCTCACTGATGCAGCTGTGCGTGGCCGCCGAGCTGTGGTGGGCGTGGAGTTTCATGCGCTCGCCGCGCCTGCTGCCCATCGCCGTCGCTCACGCCGCCAGCGCCTTACTTGTGGAAAGTGGGCTTACCGGTCATCTCTTGCGTTCGCTCGAGGTGAGCGCGCGCTTTTTCCAGTAGACGACGGATCTTGTTGCCCTTGACCGCCAGAACGTCGAGGAAATCCTTCAGATCGTCGGGCATCGGTGCCGAAAAACTATAAGAACGGCCATCCAGCTCGAAACTCATGTGCGAGGCGTGCAGGAACAGCCGGTTGAGGCCCAGCTCCTTCATGCCCTTGTTGATCTCTTTGTCGCCGTACTTCGGGTCGCCGGCCAGCGGATGACCGATATGGGCGGCATGGACGCGAATCTGGTGGGTGCGACCAGTGCCCAGGGTCGCCTGCATCAGGCGGCCGCCCGGGTACTGCTCCATTTCCTGGAAGAAGGTGAGCGACGGCTTGCCGTTGTCCGACACCCTCACCATACGCTCGCCGCCCTGCAGTATCGACTTGAGCAGCGGCGCATTCACGCTGAACTTCGCTTTGTTCGGATGGCCGACCATCAGGCAGAGGTATTGCTTCACCACCGAGCCGTCGCGAATGGCCGCCTGCAAGCCGGTCAGCCCGGCGCGGGTCTTGGCGAACACCAGCACGCCACTGGTGTCGCGATCGAGACGATGGACCAGCTCGACATGCTCGGTGGGACGGGCTGCCCGCAACAGCTCGATGGCGCCGTGGCTGACGCCGCTGCCGCCGTGGCTGGCGATGCCGCTGGGCTTGTCGATGGCAATAAAATGCTTGTCTTCGAAGATGATCGAATCAGTGATGGCTGAGACCATGCCAGCCGCCGGGCCCTTGGTCTCGACCTTTTCGGCCACCCGCACGGGCGGAATTCGCAGCATATCGCCCGCCGCGAGACGCGTATCGGGCTTGGCGCGCTTACCGTTCACACGCACCTGTCCGGTGCGCAGAATGCGGTAAATCATGCTCTTTGGTACCCCCTTGAGCAGCGTCATGAGCGCATTGTCGATGCGCTGACCGTCCCGCTCGGGGCCGATCTCAACTTGACGCACACCGTGAGGTGCGTCGGGGGAAGTTACCGTCTGCATTGAATAAAACCTGCCGAAATAGGATACTCGGGCGGCGTTTGGTCTTGCCCCGCCGAAGTTCGGATAGGGGCGGGACACCCACCCCGTGACGTCGGCGAGGATAGCGCCGGTCGCCTCTTTGGCAGCCGGTTGCTGCTCCCTTACATCGTAACGGTTCGGGTTGTCGTTTGTCCGGTTTCCTAGGGAACCCGGGGCGGCTGGCGCGACCTAAGAATCATCCCGGCACCGAGAACGATGCCGTCATTTGCCGCTTAACCGCAGCGGCGCGATCCCCGGCAGGCCGCCGAAGTGACTGGCGCCACCGAGGCACGCGACGCGCGGCAAGCCGAGGAAAAATTACAATGAAACGTATGTTGATCAACGCAACTCAGCGTGAAGAGTTGCGTGTGGCCATCGTCGATGGCCAGACCCTTTACGATCTCGATATCGAAATCCCGTCCCGCGAACAGAAAAAGGCCAATATTTACAAGGGCCGCATCACTCGCGTCGAGCCGTCCCTGGAAGCCTGCTTCGTCGACTACGGCGCCGAACGCCACGGCTTTCTGCCGCTGAAGGAAGTCGCCCGCGAGTACTTCACGCCGGGCCTGGACCCCAACAAGGCGAACATCCGCGACCTCATCAAGGAAGGTCACGAAGTGGTCGTGCAGGTGGAGAAAGAGGAGCGTGGCAACAAGGGCGCTGCCCTGACCACCTTCATCAGCCTCGCCGGCCGTTACATGGTGCTGATGCCGAACAACCCCAAAGCGGGTGGCGTGTCGCGTCGCATCGAAGGCGAAGATCGCCAGGCGCTGAAGGAAGCACTCGAGCATCTCAACGTCCCTGACGACGTCGGCCTGATCGTGCGCACCGCCGGCCTCGGCCGCGACGCCGAAGAGCTGCAGTGGGATCTCGATTACCTGCTCCAGCTGTGGAAGGCCATTTCCGGCGCCGCCCAGGCGCAGAAGGCCCCGTTCCTGATCTATCAGGAATCGAAGCTGTTCATCCGCGCCCTGCGCGACTACCTGCGCAACGACATCGGCGAAATCCTCATCGACGAGGAATCGCTGTACAACGATGCGCGCGAGTTCATGCAGCAGGTGATGCCCAACGCCCTGCGCAAGCTCAAGATGTACCGCGACGAGACTCCGCTGTTCTCGCGCTACCAGATCGAAACCCAGATCGAGAGCGTGTTCGACCGCCAGGTCCGCCTGCCCTCCGGCGGCTCGATCGTGGTCGACCAGACCGAAGCCCTCACCGCCATCGACATCAACTCGTCGAAGGCCACCAAGGGCAGCGACATCGAAGAAACCGCGTTCAACACCAACCTGGAAGCGGCGGTGGAAATCGCCCGCCAGCTGCGCATCCGCGATGCCGGCGGCCTGATCGTGATCGACTTCATCGACATGGACAGCCCCAAGCACCAGCGCGAAGTGGAAGAGCGTCTCAAGGACGCCCTGAAGCTGGACCGCGCCCGCGTGCAGATCGGCCGCATCTCGCGCTTCGGCCTGCTGGAGATGTCGCGCCAGCGCCTGCGTCCGTCGCTTGGCGAAGCCACCCAGATCGTGTGCCCGCGTTGCGAAGGCCATGGCCATATCCGCGGCGTCGAGTCGCTGGCCCTGTCCACGCTGCGTCTGATCGAAGAGCACGCCATGAAGGACAACACCGGCCAGGTGCTGGTGCAGGCTCCGCCGACCGTGGCCAACTTCATGCTCAACGAAAAGCGCGCCAGCGTGGTTGAGATCGAGCTGCGCAACAAGGTGCACGTGGTCATCGTGGCGGACGACAAGCTCGAGACGCCGCACATCGAAATCCAGCGCATCCGCGAAGCGGACATGGGCGAGCACAGCAAGCCCAGCTACGAGCGTCTCACCGCCGTCGAAGCGTCCGCCGTGCCGAAGATGGGCCAGGCCCTGGGCAGCAGCGAGCAGCCCGCCGTCAGCGGCATCGTGCCGTCGTCGCCGGCTCCCGTGCGCGAAGAAAGTGCTGCCGAACCTGTCGCGCAGGCACCGGCGGCACGCCAGCCGGCTGCCGCACCCGCCCCCGCCGGCGGCGTGATCTCGCGCCTGCTCGGCTGGTTCCGCGGCACGGCTGCACCGGCCGCGCCCGCGCCGGCCGTCAAGGCCGAACCGGCAAGCTCCAACCGCAACAACAACCGCCGCGACGAGCGCGCTCGTCCGGCCCAGGGCGGCCAGCCGCAGGGCAACCGCCAGCAGCAGCGCCGCGAGCAGCCCCAGCAGGGCCAGAAGGGCCAGCAGCAGGCCAAGGGCGGCCGTCAGCAGCAGCCTAAGCAGGAGCGTCCGCCGCAGGCCCAGCAGCCCAAGCAGGAGCGTCAGCAGCAGCCCAAGGGCGAGGGCCAGCAAGCGGCACAGGGCGAGCGCAAGCAGCAACAGCCGCGTCAGGAACAGCAGCCGCGCCAGCCGCGTCAGCCGCAGGGTCAGGGCCAGCAGGCTCAGCCCGCGGCGACGGCAGCCGCCGCCGCACCGGCAGCCAGCCATGCGCTGGCAGAACGCCCCGCCAACGCTGCGGACGCCGAGCTGATCAAGAACCAGAATCTGGTGGCACCGGGCGAAACCACGGGCGAAGCTGTGGCCGCGGATACGGCTCCGGCCGTCGCGGGCGCCGCGGAGGCCGAGGGCGGCCAGTCGCGCCGTCGTCGCGGTCGTCGCGGTGGCCGTCGTCGTCGCCGTCATGAAGACGCCACGCAGACCGGCGCTCAGGCCGCGGAATCGGCCGATGGCCAGGATTTCGATGACCTGGACGATGAAGACCGGTCCGAGGCAGCAAGCTCTGCCGCTCCCACTGCGACCTCGGCCCCGGCCCCGGTTGCACAGGTGACCGCGGCGGTGGTCAGCACGGCCGCGGCCGTGGTGCATGCGACCCGCGAGGAATCGCCGGCCGCTACGTCCGACGTGGCGCCCATCAAGTCCGAAGAAGCCGCTCCCGTAGCCGCAGCGCCGGCACCGGTGCACGCGCCCGAGCAGGTGATCAGCGCCGTGGCGCCCACCTCGTTCAATCTGCCGACGCTGCCGCCGATTCCGGCTGCCGAAGCGGTGGTGGAATACGTCGCCGAGCATGTGCAGGTCGAAGCGCCCGCCTTCCGCGAAGCGACGAACGCCACCCCGACGCACGAAGAACCCGTGATGGCGACGGCCGCTCCGGTGTTCGAAGCCGCGACGCACAGCCCGATCACCGACGTCCCTGCAAGCACCACGCACGCCGTGGAACCGGTGGTCACCCCGGTTGCCGTCGAGGCCACGCCGATCGAAGCCACCACCACCATCGACTTCCGCGCACATCTCGATGTGTCGCCGAAGATCGAGCCGGTGTCGGCGCCGATCAGTCACGCTGCCGTTGCCGAGCCTGCCGCTCCCGCGGTGGCCGAGCACAACGAGGTAGCGGTCAAGGCCGAGCACATGGTTGAGCCCGAAGCGACGCCAGTGGCGTCGCCTGCACAGGGCGATCTGCTGGCGCATGCCGCACTGTCGCAGCCGCAGGCCGTCGAGCCCGCAGCGCCGCATGCGGTTAGCGAAGAAACGGCAGACGACGTCAAGAAGGACGCCTCCTCGCACGGTTGAGGACGCGTCTAGTCGATAAAAAAGAAGCCGGACGAATGTCCGGCTTTTTTTATGCCTGCCCTGCGAGAAGATCAGCCGCCAGGCTGGTTGTTGCCCACCTGGTTGTTGTGGGTATCGAGCAGGCCGTGGATCGTCATCAGATGCGCCAGGCTGATCACATGATCCACCTGCAGCTTTTCCATCAGGCGCTGCTTATAGGTGGATACGGTCTTGGGACTGAGATTGAGCTGCTCGCCGATCATGGTCAGGGCTTTGCCACGGACCAGCATCATGGCCACCTCGAGCTCACGGCTGGACAAGGCATCGAACGGAGAACCTTCCCCGTCCAACGTCGCCAGCGCCAGCTGCTGCGCCACCGCCGGGGCCAGATAGCGTCGACCGGACGCGACCTGACGCACCGCGTCGAGCAGCTCGTCGGACGTGCAACCCTTGGTGAGATAACCCAGCGCGCCGGCATCGAGCAAGCGCTTAGGAAAGCGTGCGTCATCAACCACGGTGACGATGATGATGTGGGTGGCCAGCTTGGAGCGCGATACGCGCTCGGTCAGCTCGATGCCGCTCATGCCGGGCATATGGACATCCACCAGGGCGATATCCGGCGCCTTTGCGCGGATCAGTCTCAACCCTTCTTCGGCAGTTCCCGCTTCGCCGCAGATCTGAATATCCGGCTGCTGCTGCAGGATCATCCTGAATCCCGTGCGCACCAGCTCGTGATCGTCAATTAAAACTACCTTGATCACCAGTCTCCCTCCTTGGGTTTGTCCTAATGACCATAGGCCGCCACCTGGGTTAATGCAAGCAGCTGAACTACTTAAAAAACAGATCCGCAATAAGGGCCTACCGACGTGAAGGGCATTGCCTTACATGTCTCATCGCCAGCACGCCGACGAGCTCATTCGACACCGGTTGACCAGTTCCGTAAGGCCACCGCGTCAAGGTCGAAATCCTCGACCATCACGGTCATCTCGTGGCCATCCTCATCAGTCCACTGCTGTTCGCCGACGCGACGAGCCACCCCATGGATGACAGCACCCTGCTCGATCCTGCCGGCACTCTTGCACTGGCCCACGACAAAGCCTTCGGGCAATTGCGCCGCAACGCGATCCTCAAAAGGGCCGAGAAGTCTGATGCCGCTCATGACATCCCTCGATAGTGCGAATCGCAGCGGTGATCGTGCGAATGGTGCCCGGACCCGGGATCGAACCGGGATACCCTTGCGGGTGAGGGATTTTAAGTCCCTTGCGTCTACCAGTTTCGCCATCCGGGCCGATACGGAAGGATGCGCATCCTAGCACGCGTGCGACGGGCGCTCGCAGGGATGCGGCCAAGAAAAAACCCGCCTGGCGGCGGGTTGATACTGGTGCGCAATGGAGGCCTGGGTCGGAATCGAACCGGCGTACACGGCTTTGCAGGCCGCTGCATGACCACTCTGCCACCAGGCCATTGCGCACGGATCGTAACCTGAAACAGTCACCATCCGTTTGAAAAAACAAAACCCCGGAATGCCGAGGTTTTGCCGAAAACTGGAGCGGGAAACGAGACTCGAACTCGCGACCCCGACCTTGGCAAGGTCGTGCTCTACCAACTGAGCTATTCCCGCGTCTGAGTCGGAAATAATAGCAGAACGAAGGCATTTGTGAAGAGTCTGGCAAGACTTTTTTCATCATTCTGCCGAGCCCTGCGGTCGGCGTCTCGAAACCTCGCGGCGCAACCCGCCGCCACCCCATAAGCGTATTCCGGCAACAGTCCGTTCCCTTTGCAGTGACTGGTAACTACGCGGCGCGGGCTTATCTTGTGTGCAGGCGCTTTTAGGCGCTACCCACTATCAGGAGTGCAGCATGATCGACCGCCGACCTTTTAATAGCCTGGGCGGAGCCAACCACGGCTGGCTCGACGCCAAGCATCACTTCTCGTTCGCCAACTATCACGCCCCGGCGCGCATGGGCTGGGGTGCGCTGCGCGTGTGGAACGACGACACCATCGCGCCGCAGACGGGCTTTCCGCCGCATCCGCATGCGGACATGGAAATCATCACCTATGTGCGCGAAGGCGCCATCACGCATCAGGACAATCTTGGCAACAAAGGCCGCACCGTGGCTGGCGATGTGCAGGTGATGAGTGCCGGTTCGGGCATCACGCATGCGGAATACAACCTGGAATCGGGCAATACGCAGATCTTCCAGATCTGGATCATTCCCGATGAGCACGGCAAGCCGCCGTCGTGGGGCACCAAGCCGTTCCCGCCGGGCGATCGTTCCGGCCGCTTCGTGACGCTTGCCAGCGGCTTCAACGATGACGCCGATGCCCTGCCCCTGCGCACGAATGCGCGCGTGCTGGGTGCGACGCTGAAAGCCGGCGAGACCGCGGTGTACGACTTGGACACCACCCGCTACGCCTATCTCGTCCCCGCCAAGGGCAAGATCGAAGTGAACGGCGTGGCGCTGGATGCGCGTGACGGCGCTGCGATTCGCGACGAATCGAAACTTACCGTGACGGCGCTGGAAGATGCCGAGCTGGTGCTGGTCGATACGGCAGCGTAAGCATTGGCGGAGGATGGCGCCGTCCATCCTCCGTCGACCAAGGTGGGAGTGAACCACCGCAGCGACCTTGCTAACCTCGCCTGATCCCACAGCGCGAGGTTGGCGATGGCACACGGCATTCATACGATCGACACCGGTTTCGTGCGCCCGCACTTCGATGCGGCCTATCTGCTGGTGGAAAACGCCCGCGCGGCCTTCATCGACTGCGGCACCAACTATGCCGTGCCCAACATGCTCAACGCGCTGGACGCGGCAGGGCTTGCGCCGGCCAACGTCGACTGGCTGATTCTCACCCACGTTCATCTCGATCATGCCGGCGGCGCCGGCGAGTTGATCGCGCAGCTGCCTAATGCGCGTCTTGTTGTGCATCCACGCGGTGCGCGGCACATGATCGATCCCAGTCAACTGTGGGCGGGTGCATCGGCGGTTTATGGCCAAGAGGTGATGGAGACCACCTATGGCCGGCTGCGCCCCATTCCCGCCGAGCGCGTGGTTGAAGCGCCGGATGGGCACGTGGTTTCGCTATCGGGTCGTCCCCTGCTTTGCCTGGATACGCCTGGACACGCACGTCATCATCTGAGCGTTTACGACGAACGCGCGCGGGTGTGCTTCACGGGCGACACGTTTGGTTTGTCGTATCGCGAATTCGATACGGCGAGAGGCCCTTTCATCCTGCCGACCACATCGCCGGTGCAGTTCGACCCGAAGGCCTTGCATGCCTCGATCAATCGACTGATCGCGCTGCAACCGCTGGCGATGTATCTCACCCACTACGACCGCGTCGAAGGCGTCGAAAAACTCGCCGATGATTTGCACGCGCAGATCGATGCGATGGTGTCCATCGCCCGATCCGCCGGCGATGCATCAACAGATGCCGCACAGCGCCATGAGGCAATGAAAACCGCGTTGACCGAGCTCTATCTGACCCGCGCGCAAGCGCATGGCTGGTCGGGTGACCGCGCTCAACTGCTGGAGATCCTGGGCATGGACGTGGAGCTCAACGCGCAAGGCCTCGGCATCTGGCTGGATCAGCAGCGCCGCGCCAGCTAAAGATCAAGGCAGCGATGCGTCGATCAACTGATTGGCGACTTTGACCAGCGATTCAGCGGGGCCATGCGGTCCGAATAGCTGGCCCGAGGAATACGTACCCTCGAGCAGCAGGAGCAGGCCATTGGCGAGCAGTGCCGGATCTTTCGCTCCCATCGCCGTCGACAGTTCGATCAGTCGCTCGCGCAACTTCTGCTTGTGTTCCTCGGCGACCTTGCGCGCGGGATGATCGTCGCCGGGATACTCCACCACCGCGTTGGTCAAACCGCAGCCGCGATAGCCTGCCTGGGTGGCGCGTTGAGCCAGCCCTTCGAAGTACGCCATCAGTTGTGCGCGCGCATCATCGGGATGGATCTGCGCGCCAGCCTCGAACACTTTCCAGAACGCCACCTCGTAGTCGCGCAGGTATTCGGCGGCAAGTTCGTCCTTGGAGGCGTAGCTGCGATAGAGGCTGGGCTTGGTCACGCCAGCACGCGTCACGATCTCTTCTACGCCAATCGCGCGTATGCCTTCGCGATAGAACAGTTCGCGCGCGGTACGGCGAATGCGTTCGGCCGCCTTGGGTTTGGCGTCGGAGGTGGGTTCGGTCGGCGGGGTCTGGCTGCGTTTGGTCGGCATGGCTGATCAGGGTTGACAATGTTACCGATCGGTACGTACGATTCGCCCATTCCACGTACCGGTCGGTAACATGACTATACAGCGCACCCGTCCCTTCGGCCAGAAGTACGCCTTCGTCGTTGCCGGTGTGATCTTTCTCGCCCTGCTCGCCGCCGCCGGCGTCCGCGCTGCGCCGGGCGTGCTGATCCTTCCCCTGGGCAAGGCCTTTGGCTGGAGCCGGGACACAATTTCCCTCTCGGCCGCCCTGGGCATCTTCCTGTACGGCATGGTTGGTCCCTTCGCAGCAGCGCTTATGCAGGCCGTAGGCGTGCGCCGGACCTTGATCGCGGCCCTGGTCCTGATGACGCTGTCAATCTCCGCCAGCGCCTGGATGACGCAGCCCTGGCACCTGATGCTGAGCTGGGGACTGTTCTCCGGCATTGGATCGGGTTGCGTGGCCATCGTGTTGGGCGCCACCGTGGTGAATCGCTGGTTCGTCACCCATCGCGGTTTGATGATGGGCTTGCTCACCGCCAGCACGGCTACCGGCACCCTCGCCTTCCTGCCGGCGCTTGCAGCGATTGCCGAACATGGTGGCTGGCGGCCGGTGGTGTGGACTGTCGCTGCGGGCTGCGCCCTGCTGATCCCGCTCGCCTGGTGGCTGCTGCCGGAGCGCCCGTCGGATATCGGCCTGCGCCCCTATGGCGCGACTGAAGATGAGGTGGACACCGCACCGCGTCGCAACCTGCTCGCCATCGCGCTGGGAACCTTGGCGACGGCATCCAGGCAGCGCACGTTCTGGTTCCTGTTCGCCACGTTCTTCATCTGTGGCTTCACCACCAACGGCCTGATCGGCACGCACTTCATCGCGATGTGCGGCGACCATGGCATTCCCGAAGTGCGCGCCGCGAGTCTGCTGGCGATGATGGGTGCGTTCGACCTGGTCGGCACCACGCTGTCGGGGTGGCTGACCGATCGCTGCGATCCTCGCAAGCTGCTGTTCGTCTATTACGGCCTGCGCGGGCTATCGCTTATCTGGCTGCCCTATTCCGATTTCTCGCTGACCAGTCTGTCGCTGTTCGGCATGTTCTACGGCCTGGACTGGATCGCCACGGTGCCGCCAACGTTGCGCCTTGCTTCTGAAGCGTTTGGCGATCGCGATGCGCCCGTGGTGTTTGGCTGGGTGGCCGCCGGTCATCAGATCGGTGCCGCAAGCGCCGCGTTCTTTGCAGGTGCGCTGCGCACGCAGAACGGCGACTACCTGCAGCCCTTCGTGGTGGCAGGCGTGACCGGCCTGATCGCGGCGGGACTGGCCTTGATGATACGGCGTCGCTCGCCGCTGCAACCCGCGTTGCAGCCCGCGTAATCAGGCAAGCCGGGTGCCGTTGGGAACGGGTCGGTCGATCGCCGTGAGCACCACGCCTTCATCGGTGTGGAATCCGGTGAGCAGAAACTGCGAGCGAAAAGGCCCGATCTGCTTCTCAGGGAAGTTGATCACGCCGACAATCTGGCGTCCGAGCAGATCTTCGGCGCGATAGAGATTCACGACCTGCGCGCTGGTCTTCTTCTCACCATAGGGGCCAAAATCCGCCCACACTTTCCACGCCGGCTTGCGCGCTTCGGGAAAGGGCTCGACGCGCGTCACGGTGCCGGCGACGATCAACACTTTTTCGAAATCGGCCCAACTGATTTCGTTGACTGTGTTTATGCCGCTCATCCTTCCAACCTCGTCTTGAACCAGTCCTTGCTCTGCTGCCACCAATAACTGCTCTGCGCGCCAATGTAGCCGAACGGTCGATACGTGGGCGCCAAGCCATAGGGAGCAAACTGCTTCCAGCGGTCATCGCCCTCGGCCAGCGCCGAAGCCAGCAGGTCGCCTGCCGCACACGTCGGTGCCAGGCCGTGCCCACCGAACGCCTGCGCCCACCATAAACCGTCGCCGCTGCTGCCGATCTGCGGCATCTGGTGGCGCGCGTAGCTCATCAGGCCGGACCACGCGTAATCGACGCCCACGCCTTTCAGTTGCGGAAACACACGCAGCAAGTCGCGCATCAGCAATGCCTGCACCGCACGCGGCGAGCGATCGCGCACCGAAATGCGGCCGCCCCACAGCAGGCGGCTATCCGGTAGCGGACGGTAGTAGTCAAAGGCAAAGCGCGAATCGTAGACAGCCGCCCGCGTCTCCAGGCAATCAGCCATCCGGTCGCCCAGCGGTTCCGTCACCATCACATAAGTGGCGATGGGCAGGATGGCGCGATCGACCTGACGGCGCAGCCCGGCCAGATAACCGCCGCACGCAAGCACGACCTGATCGGCGTGGACCGAACCCTGCGCGGTTTCGATCCGCCAGCGCGTGCCCTCCCGCCGCAGTTGCCATACATCGGTATTCTCGTGAACACGTACGCCCTGCGCCGCCGCTGCGCCAGCAAGTCCGATGGCAAAGTTGAGTGGATGCAGATGCAGCGCATCGCGTTCGTACAGGCCGTCGTAGTAACGCGTGGTATGCACGCGCCCGCGCAACTCGTGCTGCGGCAGCCATTCCCAGCTCACGCCGTAGTGGCGTGCGAGCAGTTCCTGTCGTTGGCGCAGCACGGCGGGATCGCGGAACCAGTTGGCCCAGATGATGCCTTCGTCTACCAGGTCGCAGGGAATATCGTGCTGTGCGACGCGCTGGCGAATACGCGTCACCGCCTCGGTCGTGAGTCGGAACAGGGCCTGTGCCGCCTCTTGTCCGCGCTGGTCGAGCAGCGCCTGCTCGCCCAGCGAGTAGCCGCCAAAGACGAAACCACCGTTGCGCCCGGAGGCACCGAAGCCGACGCGCTCACGCTCCAGCAACACCACATCGCGGACGCCGCGTTCGGCCAGGCCGAGGGCCGTGTGCAGGCCGGCAAAACCGCCGCCGATGATCGCCACGCGCGCATCGGTCTTGCCTTGCAACGGAGCGTACGGCGCGTATGGCGTCGCCGTGGCGAGGTAGTAAGAAGCGGCCGGTGACGAAGTCATGCGATGGACGTGTGGCTGTCTCGGATCGGGCCATCAAGCATAGCGCAGCCCCGGCATGCCATTGGGCCATGCCGATGATCACGACGCCTCAGTCGACCACGTTCACGCCCAAGGGCCTGAGGTCGCTGCGCCCTCGGTCATCGACCACGCGCACCTCGTAGTTGCCTGCGCTGGCCGGCTGCCAGAACATCGACTCGCCCGGCGCGCTGCGTCCCACGTAGGCATCGTTGACGAACCAGTACATCTCGCGCACCGAAGCGTCCGCATTGGCGCTGAAGGCGATGCGATCCTGGCCGTTCGACTTCAGGCGCAGCGCGTAGATGCTGCCGCGCAGAGGCGAGGTGATCGACGGAGGCTCGCCGTCCACGCCGCTCTGTACGCAGCTGTCGTTACGCGGTGGCGTGCGGCGCGGGATACCGGCCAGCACGAACACGCGCTGCAGTTCGGACGGCCAGAATTCGTAGACCTCCACGTGCGTCCGCTTGCCTGCATACGGCGGACAGGCCGGCTTGCCGGTGTCATCGTCGATCACCACCGGGCGGTGCACCTGGCTTACCCGGATTGGCGATTTGCCGGGGATGAACCACGTCATGCCGCGTTGCGGACACCACTGGTTGGGCAGATCGCCGCTCGCCAGGCAGATCTCCACGCGCCGAAGTTGCGCCGGCATATGTCGCAGGGGTTCGCTCATCTGCGGCTGCGCGGCGCGCAAGGCGTCTTCCATCTGGAAGAACAACGGCGCCGCCGCGTCGACGCCGACAAAGGCGGGATTGCTGCTGCCATCAAAGTTGCCGACCCAGACCACCAGCACGTACGGCCCGAAACTGCCAGCCGTCCATGCATCGCGAAAGCCCCATGACGTGCCGGTCTTCCAATACACCGGCAGACGATCCGGCTGCGCACCGGTGGTCTCGTCCGGCCGCGGATTCTGCCGCAGCATGTCCATCGCCATGAAGCTGGCCTCTTCGCTGAGCAGGCGCGTGCCATTGCTGGGCGGGTTGGTCGCAAGCAAGCGCAGCGGGCGCAGTTCGCCACGATTGGCGAGCATCACGTAGAGGCCGGCCAGCTCCTGCATGGTCACTTCGCCGCCGCCGAGCACCAGGGCGAGTCCGTAATGCTTTTCGCTCGCCATGCGACTGATGCCGGCATCGCGCAGGAACTGGTAGAAGCTCGGCTGCTGGAGCTGCGACGCCACCCACACAGCCGGAATATTGCGACTGCGCACCAGGGCCTCGGTGGCGGTCACCGGCCCGAGGAAGTGCCCGTCGAAATTCTCCGGCGCGTACGGGCCGAACGCGGTCGGCACATCCCGCAAAACCGTCTGTGGATGGAGCACGCCCTGGTCGAATCCCAGCGCATAGATGAAGGGCTTCAGCGTTGAACCCGGCGAACGCTTGGCCAGCGTGCCGTTCACTTGCCCCTGGATATCCGCATTGGCGTAGTCGGCTGAACCGACCATTGCCTTCACGCCCATGTCGCGCGTGTCCACCAGGATGGCTGCCACATTGCGAATGCCGCGACCGCTGTTGCGCTCGACGTAGTGATCCACCTGCCGCTCCAGCACGTGCTGGAGATCGAGATCGAGGGTGGTGGTGACGCGACTGTCCGTATCGCTGGACAGCACCCTGCGCTCGGCCAGTACCTGATCCACGGCATGCGGCGCTTCGAACGGCAGCTTGGAGAGCGGACGAAGGCGCAGCGGCAACGCGAACAGCGGCTGCAGACTCGCATCCCTGGGATGCAGCGCTTTCCACTTGGCGTAGAGGCGATTGCGCGAGGTACTGAGCCGTTGACTGATAAGGTCCGGCGCATCGGCACCGGCCTGCAAACGTCGGCTTGGATCCTGCGGAATCACTGCCAGCGTCAACGCCTCGGGAAGGCTCAGCGCATCGGCGGGCTTGTCGAAGTAGGCCAGGCTCGCCGCACCCACGCCTTCGACATTGCGCCCATAAGGTGCAGCGTTGAGATAGGCCTCGAGAATCTGATCCTTGGAATAAAACAGTTCCAGCTGTAGCGCACGCGCGACCTGCTGCAGTTTGCCTGCGGGTGAGCGCGTATTGAGCCGCCAGAGCAAGCGTGCCAGCTGCATGGTGACAGTGGATCCGCCCTGCCGATTGCCGTGGCTCACATAGGTCACCCAGGCACCACGCATCAAGCCATAGGGATTGAAGCCGGGGTGCCAGCGATACCAGCGGTCCTCGTGCAGCAGCACGCCGTCAACCAATGCGGGGGATACGTCCTTGAGCGGGACCCACAGGCGATAACGCTGATCGCTGGCCAGCGTGAGGCGCAGCAATCGGCCTCGCGCGTCGTACACCGCGGTCGACGACGGCAGCCAGGCACTCAGGGGACGGTGCGGCCACGCGCGCACTCCCACCAGCAATGCCGCCAGCAGCGCGACGCCGACCAAGGCATTCTGCCAGCGCACGATCCAGCGAAGCAGAGCGCGGCGACTACGGGCGATGAGCGGCGGCGTGGTCATGCGGCGTGTCCGTGGGAGCACCCATGCGCTGGCATGGGCGCTCCGCTTTCCTCAAGGCTGACGGACAACCTCCAGGGTGACGCCGCCAGCCGTGCGCGCCTGCACGCGACGGTCGTACAGCGCCTCGCCATAAGCCGGCGGCACGATGAACTTGCCGGCATTGGTGGCCTTGATGCGGTAGACGAACTCGCCCACCTCCGGCGTGGCCGTGCCGTAGAGCACCACTCGATCCTCGCGCACGTCGGCGTACTGCAGCGCCCAGCTGGTGTTGCCTACGCCGATCGGCGAACGCCAGGCGCTGGCCTTGACCTCGCTATCGCCACCGGCGTCGTTTTGCTCGCTGCCGTCCTGCTGCTGATCCGTCACCGCCGGCGGCGGCTGGATCACCGGCTCGAAACCGCCGGGCAGCAAGTCGACGATGGCCACGTTGTCGATGCCACGATCGTCGGTGGCGCGGATTTTCACGTGCACATCGATCTCCTGACCGATGGTGACCTTGTCGATCGCCTTGCCGTTGACGGCGGTGTAATCGCGGGTGATTTCCAGCCCGTCCTTGATCGCCTTGGACGGCTGATCGCGATCGAAGCCGCCCTGGCTCACCACACGCCACGCCGGCAGCGTGCTGTCGTTGGTGAAGCGCAGGCGCTTGGCGTCCGCATCCCAACTGCCCGCTTGCAGCAGATTGCCCTGCAGCGCGGCGATGGCCTTGACCGCGCCGTCGGCGTGCACCTGATCGATGCGCAGTTTGTCCAGCTGCGTGGTGTTCTGCGAGGCGTAGCTATCGAGCGCCAGCAGCACCATCGACGAGGACAGCGTGTTGTTCCAGCCGCGTTCCAGCGGCTCGGTGATGTTCTCCATCACACGGGGCGACAGTGCCCGGGTGCGCTCGGGGAAGTGTTTGCTGAGCAGGTACAAGGTGCTCGCGTCGCGGATCAACGAGTCGTAGTAATAGCCGTAGCGATAGTCCTTGTCGGCCGCACTGCGCTCGAGCAGTTTCTGCGGGCCGGCGATCAGCTGCGCAGCCTGCTTGTCCTGCTTGAGCAACTGGTAGGAGGACGCCAGCCAGGCAGCGGCGAGATCGCTTTTCCATTGATCCGGATACGCATCCTGCAGACGCTTCTGCACGGCAGCCAGGTCGTTGGTGGTGACGTTGCCCTGGCGGGTCAGCAAGTACACGGCATACGCGCGCTGGCGCAGCAGATCCAGCCCATCGAGCGTGTCGTCGCTGGCCAGCTGATGCAAGTACTTGTTGCCGGCATCGAACATGTCGCGGGGAATCTCCACCCCACGATCGCGTGCTTCCAGCATGAAGTGCATGGCATAGGTCGACACGAACGGATTGGAGTCCGGCGTCGCCGACCACAGGCCGAAGCCGCCCTGCCCGTTCTGGCGCGAGTGCAGCACGTCCAGGAACTGGGTCAAGGCTTCCTCGTTGCTGAGCTTCTTGCCGCTCATCGCCGGCTGCAAGGCATCCGCAAACACCTTCACCTGCGGCCACTTCGACAGCACCAGCCTGGGCATGGCGGAACTGACGATCTGCTCGCTGCAGTAGTGCTGGAAATTGACCAGATACGTGGTCAGGCCGCTGGACAACACCACCGGGATATTGGAAATGGCCGCATCACGCGACGCATATTCGGTGAACAGGCGGCGTAGATCCGGCTGATCCTGCTTGGTACCCGCATCCACGCGGCCCACATCCACCTGGGTGCGATAAGCCGACGCCGGGCGCACGGAAACGTCTACGCTCTGGTGGGCCGACTTGTCGCCATAGCCCGCGGTGAAACTCAGGTTGCCGGAGCCGAGCTTGTCGGTCGCCTTGACGCGGAACGTGACCACGCCCTCGCGCATCTCGCCCAGATTCAAGCTCTGGTTCGGCGCGCCGACCACCTGCAGCTGCGGCCCTGTCTTCAAGGTCACCGCCACGGGCACTTGCTTGCCGCCAAGTCCGGTGAGGTTATTGGCAACACCCACGCTGACTTCGACTTCGTCACCCGGCGCCAGCGTCGTGGGCACATTGGGCGAGAGCACGAAGTCGCCGCGTACCGTGGTGCCTCCCTCGTAGGTGCCGATGCGATCGGACGACACCGCCACCGCCATCACGCGCAGCTTGCCGTTGAAGTAGTCGGGCACCTGATAGGTCAGATCCTTCTCGCCATTCACCTCGACGATGCCGGACCAATACGCCACCGGCTTGTCGCGCTTGCGCTTGAACGGATTGAGCTGGCGACCGATCGCGCCGTCGGCGTCGCCGCCGGGTGCGGCCATCGCCATCAGCTTCTCGAAGTCGGGCAGGATCAGGTCGAGGATCTGCGAGGTACCCACTTCGAGCATGCGCTTGCGGAAGAAGAACTTCAGTGGATCGCCCAGCTTGTAGCGCGCCACCTGCAGAATGCCCTCGTCCACCGCGAACACCACGGCGCGGGTCGGCTGCGGGGCGCTCAGCTTGAACGTAACGGTCTCGCCCGGCTTCACCAGCGCCGGCGCATCCACCTTGATGGCATTGCGACGCGCGTCCAGGTTGACCGAGAACGGCACCACGCCATAGCTGAGCGGACTCATGAAGATCTCATCCGACGAGGGATCGCGGATGTACTGCACGTTGATGTAACCGTTGCCTTCGAAGTCCGCCGGCACCGTAATGTGCTGCACAGAGCTGCTGGTATCGGCGTGGAACCATGCGTGCGCATAGACCTTGTCGCGCTCGATGGTGATCAGGCCACTCCCCGCATAGGGCGCTCGTATGGCGATATCCATCGATTCGCCGGGCGCGTAATCCTGCTTGCTCAGATTGAGCTGCAGCTCCGCGTTGCGATCCAGCGAACGCGACACGTTGGCCGCACCCGCCACGGAGTACTCGACGCGATTGACTTCCACGCCATCGCTGCTGCGCACGATCACCAGCGCGTAGTTGCCCGGCTTGTCGGTCGGCAGCGCGTAATCCATGCCATTGGCCGGAATCGACAGCGGCTGCTCGTTGAGCGGTACTTCCTTGAGCTTGGACTGGTATTTGAAGACGCCCGAGTCCTGCTTGGTCAGCACCGAAATATAGCGACGTTCGATCAGGCGCGCCTTGAGCTCTTTGAGCGCCATCGACTTGGCCGTGTGGTCGATCGCCACCAGATGCACGCTGCGCGACGCATCGCGGTTGATGTAATCGAGGTTGTCGACGGATTTGTAACCCACTACCCAGTCGTTGCTCGACACCAGCGTCTGCGCTGCCGCGGCCACGCTGCGACCGCCCTCGGGCTCGTACGCCTTGACAAGGAAGTACAGCTGATACGTGGCGTCGGCGTATTTCTTCAGGTCCAGATCGAACTCGGCATGGCCCTTGTCGTCGGTCTTGCCGTCCTGCAGCTTGTCCTCGTAGCCCTCTTTGGCGCGGCGCACATCGTAGAAGTGATAGTCGGGCCAGCTGCGGAACGCGGGCCATGCCGGACGCAGCGTCACCGACGCTTCCACGCGACGGTTCGCTGCCGGCGTGCCGAACAGGTTCATCACATCGACCACGCCCTTGATCTGGTCCGGCTTGACCCAGCCCTCGGTCACTTGCCCGGCGAGCTTGGCTTCGACCTTCATGCGATCGGGCAGGAATTCCTTCACCTGCACGGTGGTGCTGCCGATCTGCGCAGCCGCCTTGCCGTCCTTGACGATGTAGAGGTTCACCGTCCAGGTGCCGGTCGGCGCGGTTTCGGCGGGCGCGTAGTCGAGTTCGCCAAAACCGGTGGCGTCCATCGACATTGGCAACTGCTTCACCGTCATGCCGCGCGGATCGACGATCTCCGCCTGCAGCGGCACGCCCGCCACGCTGCGCGTCCAGCTGGCAGCGCGCACGATCAGTCCCACATGGAAGGTATCGCCCGGTCGATAGATGCCGCGATCGGAGAACAGGTAGGCCGACAGCTGGCCTTCGTTCTGCGCATTGCGCTCGCCGCCCACGTCGAAACGCGAGAAGTCGAGTTTGCGGTCATAGCTGCTGCTGCCGCCAATGGGCAGGAACGACAAGTCGTCGCCCTTTTTCACCACATACAGCGTCGGCTGCTTTTCGCGCTCCAGCCCCTTGAAGCTTGGGAAATGCACGACGCCATCCGCCGAGGTGGTATCGCTGAACAGCGTCTGCCCGTTCACCGCCAGCACGGATACCGAGGCACCGCCGACCGGCTGGCCGGAGCGGATCGATTGCACGAACACATCCTGGCTGCCATCCAGCGAACGCTTTACCAGCATGCCCAGGTCAGTGACCACGATCATGCGCGTGTCAGCCGCAGGCACGCTGCCATCGTCATCGTTCGACATCTCGCCCTGGTCAGCTTCGCCATCTCCCGATTCGTCGCCTGACGCATCGTTGGTGGGCGCTGCCTGCGGTTCGTTCTGCGCAGCCTTGCGAGCGTCTTCCTGCTTTTTTTCCGCCACGGCGTCGTAGCTGGACAGGTGCAACAGGAAGACGCCGTGCTTGCCTTCCTTCAGGTATTGGCCAAGGTCGACGCCCTCGTAATGGGCCTTGGCCGGATCGTCCTTGGGGAAGCTGCGCTTCTGTTCAAAGCGCTCGACGATATGGTCTTCGCTGAAGGCGTAGCTCAGTTCCGGATGCGCGTACGAACCCTGGTTGAGGCTCACCAGATGTTGCAGCTGATCCGGCAGCACGCGACCAATCTCCACGCGCATGCCGGGAAGATTGCGCGACACGACCGAGACACGCTTGCTGCCCGACATGGACAACAGCGAACCGTCCGCCATGAAGCGCAGCAGCTTGGGATAGTTGGGTACCGTGACGACGCTGCCATAGGGCTTGCCCAGGATGTAGCCACCAAAGGTCTTCAGCCCTTTGTCCACCCGCACATACACACGCTGCCCGGGCGACGCGTGGAACTTGAAGCTCTGCACGGCGTCGTAGTCATTCTCGGTGGGCACCATCTCAAGCTTCAGCGGCTGGCTCTGGCGCAGCTGCGCCTCGCCCACTTCCCCTTCACTCCACGGATACGGCGGCGCATCGTCATCCTGCTGCTCTGCGGCCTTGCGCGGCGGCAGCACCCACGCCTTGATCAGACCGGCCAGGTCGGTGTCGCGAACGGCGCCGCCGACATTGACCAGCAACACCTGTTCGGGTTCGTACTTTTCGTTGTCGACCAGCGTCGGCTCGATGCCATCGATGGTAAGGCTGTAAAGGCCAGGCACGCGCACCTGCGTCTTCAGCTCGGCAGCGGTGGCGTCGCCGCCACGCGCGCTGCGCACTCCCTTGGCGATGGTGTAGGCCACGGCGCTTTCGTCGCGCGGCAAGGACAGCGGCTGCGAGTGGATCCAGGCATGCAGCTTGTACTGGTCGTAGGTGACCGTGTACTTCAGCGGCGCGTCGCGGGACCCGCGCTGCATCAGGCCCACTTCGATGCGCTTCTCGAAATCGGCGGTGTCGACCGGGTAATTGAACGTCACCGGCTGGATGGTCTTCTTAGCGGTGGCGTCCTGCGGATCCTGATAGAACTCGCCCCGCTCCACCTTGGCCTCGAATGCCGGCGTGTCGAACTCGAAGTGGTCGTCAGCCATCAGCACCTGGCGGGCGAACGCCTTGGCGACATCGAAGCGCACTTCGTAGTGCTTGCCGATCGGCCAATCCTCGGCGGGTACAAAGCGCAAGGTGCGATCGTCGACCCACGTCCACTGCCCCTTTACTGCCGGTTGCATGGCAATACCGGCGGTCACCGGCTTGCCCACCTGCTCGATGGGCGCAGCTGACCCGGAGAACGTCACCATCAGCGGACTGATGACGATCGGTTGCTTCGTATAGTCCGTGATGGAAGGCGCCGATGCGCTCAGCGTGATGCGCGTTGGCTCAACCGGCTGGGGACGATTCTTGTACCACTGCCAGCCGAACCACCCCGCGGCGGTGAGTACGAGGGCCGCGAGCAGTGCGCCGGCGGCATGCACCGGGCGACGGCGAATCCAGCCGCCGGTCGCGGGCACCCAGGTGGGCGCCGACCAGCTGACCTGTCCGAACAGCGGACGCAGTATCAGGCCCAGGCCCGTCAGTAGCCCGCGCAACAGGCGCAAGGGCAACAACAGCAGAAATCGCAGCAGATCCATGATGCCTTCCCGTTCTTCATCCGATGAACACGACTGGGGACACTGTGATCGATTTGACGCGCGCAATCGATCAGAACATTCCTCGGGCAAGCCGGTCTCGGTGCAGCTCAGGTGCGCCAAAACGCCCGCCTCTTGCGAAGCGGACTCAACATCACCGGCTTACCCCACGAACAGCTTGCGCGCCAAAGATGGCAAAGCGCGGCAAGGATTCTGGCATGGTTGCGTCAGCGACGCATCGGCGCTGCCCGCCCTTTGAGACTGTTCCCGGCCCGCGTTGCGCAAGGCCAGATGAGGTACCGGCCGGGGCCGGTACCTCCGGCAAAGATCAGAGCGTGGCCATGATCTCGCGCACGACCGGCGCAAGCTTGGGATCCTGCAAGGCCATGTGCATGGTGGCGCGGACCAGGCCGGCCTTGTTGCCGCAATCGAAGCGCGTGCCTTCGAAGCGGTACGCCAGCACATCGCCCTGCTCCTTGAGCAAGGCATCGATGGCGTCGGTCAGCTGGATTTCGCCACCGGCGCCGGGCGTGGTCTGCTCGAGCAACTGGAAAATGCGACCCGGCAGCACGTAGCGGCCGACCACGGCCAGGTTCGACGGCGCGTCGGCCGGCTTGGGCTTTTCCACCATGTGGCGAATCTTGGCGCTGCGCTCGTCCACCGGCGTGGCATCGACGATGCCGTACTTGTCGGTGTCGCTGTGCGGCACTTCTTCCACGGCGATCACGCCGGCGTTGGCCGACTGGGCGAGCTCGGCCATCTGGCGCAGTGCGCCCTTGCCCTTGTTCCAGATCAGGTCGTCCGGCAGCACCACGCCAAACGGCTCATCACCCACCACCGGCTTGGCGCACAGCACCGCATGGCCCAGGCCGAGCGCTTCGGGCTGGGTCACGAAGATGGCGCGCACGTGCCTGGGCAAGGTGCCCTGCACCAGTGCGAGCAATTCGTCCTTGCCCTTTTCCTGCAGCTTCGCTTCCAGCTCGTAGGCCTTGTCGAAATAGTCCGCGATGGCGTGCTTGTAGCGGTTGGTGACGAAAATCAGCGTGTCCGCGCCAGCGTCCACCGCTTCATCGACGGCGTACTGGATCAACGGACGATCCAGCACCGGCAGCATTTCCTTGGCAACCACCTTGGTCGCGGGAAGAAAACGGGTGCCGAGACCGGCGACAGGAAACACGACCTTGCGCAACGGCTTACTCACTCACTTCTCTCCTGATTCATTACGACGCAGCGTCACCACGTTATCCATCTGCACCGAATCGCTCCAGCGGAACGACGGCAGCAGATTGGAGACGCATTGACGCAGCGTATCCTCGTCGTAAGCCACCACAGCGTCCGCTGCCTTGGCCATCTGCGTGTTGAGCAAATCCCATTTCACCGGACGGTATTGCGCAAGAAAGATCTTCACGTGCGTCGTCTCGATGTAATTCTCGAGCGGGTGGAACAGCTCCTCGAACAGCTTTTCACCGGAACGCAGACCGGTGTAGACGATGGGAATTTCCGTGCCCGGCTTGCGGCCGGCCAGGCGGATCATCTGCTCGGCCAGATCGCGGATCTTGATCGGCTCCCCCATGTCCAGCGCAAAGATCTCGCCGCCCTTGCCGATGCTGGCTGCCTGCAGGATCAGCTGGCAGGCCTCGGGGATGGTCATGAAGTAGCGGGAGATTTCCGGATGCGTGATGGTGAGCGGACCGCCGTTGCGGATCTGCTCGCGGAACAGCGGAACCACCGAACCGGCCGAATCGAGCACGTTGCCGAAACGTACGGTGATGAAGTGCGTATTGGAATGCTCGTTGAGATTCTGGCACCAGATTTCCGCCAGACGCTTGCAGGCGCCCATCACGCTGGTCGGGTTGACCGCCTTGTCGGTGGAAATCAGCACGAAGGCTTCCACCTGGTGGCGGTCCGCAAGGTCGGCCACGTTGCGCGTGGCCAGCACGTTGTTGCGGAACGCGGCGCGCAGCTGGCCCTGCAACATCGGCACATGCTTGTAGGCCGCGGCGTGGAATACGACCTGCGGCTTGTATTCGCCGAACAGCTTGCGCATCGCGGCGACATCGCCGCAATCGGCGAGGACGCCTTCAAAGATCAGTTCCGGATACTCGGCGCGCAACTCCTGCGAAATCCGGTAGAGATTGAATTCGCAGTTGTCGACCACGCACAAGGCCTGGGCTCCCAGGCGCGCGACCTGGCGGCAGAGCTCCGAACCGATCGAACCGCCGCCGCCCGTCACCAGCACGCGGCGACCGGTAAGCGTGACGCGGATGGCCGTCCAATCGAGCTCCACGGTGTCGCGGCCGAGCAGATCCTCGATGGCGACTTCCTTGATCTCGTTGAAGTGCGCGCGACCGGAAACCACGTCTTCCAGCTTGGGCACGGTGCGATATGGCAGGCCACTGAGATCGCACAGCTCCACCACCCGGCGCATTTCCTGGGTGGTGGCGCCAGGCATGGCGATGAGCAGCATCTGTGCAGCCACTTCGCGTGCCAGCTCGGGAATCTGGTCGATGCGACCGAGCACCGGGCGACCATTGATGCTGGCGCCGCGCAGGCTTTCCTTGTCGTCGACGAAACCCACCACGGTGAAACCGTTGTCGCGATGCAGATCGCGCGAGAGCGCCTCGCCGGCGCGATCGGCACCCACGATAAGCACGCGCTGGGCCGGCTTGGCCTGGAACAGGTCGACCCGGCTGTCCTTCCAGAAGCGATACGCCAGGCGCGGTGTACCAAGCAGAACCGACAGCACCACGGGGTATACCAGCAGCACCGAGCGCGGCACGTCGGCAAGGCGGTTGTAGAGGATGAGCACGGCCGCGATGGCGAGCGCGCCGATGATCGCCGCACGCAGGATGTTCCACAGGTCCGGCAGGCTGGCAAAGCGCCACACGCCCTTGTACAGGCCGGTCCAGCTCAGGACCGCGCCCTGCACCAGCAGGACCAGCGGAAACTCCAGCGCGTGGAAGCTGATCGCCGCGTTGTCGATCATGGCGTAGCGCAGGGCCTTGGCGATCCACCATGCCAGCGCAGCCATCAGCAGGTCGTGGAGGACCACGGCCGTACGCGGATGAATGACACCGACCCAATTACGTAGCGACATGTCGACCCTTGTCCAAAACACGCCGCAGACTACGGCGCTTCATGAATATCCAGACGGCGGTCGCTATCAGGTAGGTACCGATGGAGACCGGCACCGACCACGCTGGACTGGCCCATGCGAGGAGCGCCAAGGGCGCTGCCACCAACACGTTCCAGGCCAGATAGCACGCCCCCCCCGTGGCATGCGTGAAACCACTGCGTACCATCCACTGGTACAGGTGTTCACGATGTGCAGTGTACCAACGGCGGCCACTGACCATACGAGCCAACAGAGTAAGGCTAGCGTCCGCTACAAAAGATGAACTGAGGATCAAAGCAGGCCACAGTAAGTGCCAATCGACCCGCCAGAGCGTTGCGGTCAGGGCGAAAATCAGCAATCCCATGGTGCCGCTGCCCACATCTCCCATGAAAATGCGGGCCCGGGGCCGGTTGAAGACCCAAAAACCCAGGGCCGCCCCGGCCAGGCAGGCGCAGGCCGTCGCCAAGGCCAGTTGGGCGGCTGCAGAGGCCAACACGGCCAATCCCACCCCGACGAAGATCACCTGCTGGGCCAGCAGGCCGTCGATGCCGTCCATGAAGTTGTGCAGGTTGATGCTCCAGCCGCCGGCGAGAACCAGCACCGGCACCCACCACCAGGACATCCCGGTGATCGCGAGCGCCATCGCCAACAAGCCAGCCGCCAACAGCTGGATGGCAAAGCGCGGCAGGATCGGCAGCGAGCGGTGGTCGTCCCACCAACCCACCGCAGCGACCAGCAGCGTGGCCACGGCGAACGCTGCCACCACGACCGCCGGCAGCGCCTCTGGCAGCATGATGAGGCTCAGCGGCATGGTCAGCAGCACCGCCACGACGATGCCGATGCCGCCGCCGCGAGGCGTGGGGATCGTATGGGAACGACGTTGCCCGGGCATGTCCATCATGCCGCGGCGATGCGCGTAGGCGATGGCGCCGCGGACGACCACCATCGCAATCACCAACGCGGCCAGCACCATCCCTAACGCCAGCGTAGCGGGAGTCATCCGCGCCTCATTCGTTGGCCACGCCGTGGATCGGGCGGATCGTGCTCCAGTTCTTGCAGCTGGGGCACTGCCAGTGGTGCGCCTTGGCGCCGAAGCCGCAACGGCTGCAGCGGTACATCGCCTGGCCCTCGAGCAGCTTCTTGGTGAGGTCGCGCAGGATCAGGAAGTTCTCGCGCGCCTCGCCTTCCATCTTGTCCATGGTGGCGTCGATCAACGCCATCAGTCCGCGCACCGAGGGGCGCTGGCGCAACTGCGAGGTGAGGAATTCAACCGCGGTGCGTTCGCCATCGCGCTGCTGATACAGGCGCGTCAGCGCCAGCACCGGCGAGATGCCGTGATAACGCTCCAAAATGTCGCGCATGAAGTGCTCGGCATGCTCCATCTGCTGCGAGCGTGCATAGCTGTTGAGCAGCGGCGGCAGGATTTCCGGCACGAAGGCGATGTCCGCCTCGACGGCATGCTCATAGGCCTTGGCCGCTTCCGCGTGCTGACCTTCTTCGGCGTATAGACGTCCGGTCAGCATAAAGGCACGCACGCAATCGGCCTGGCAGGCAAACGCCTGGCGCAGATATTCGCGCGCTTCCTGACGGGCGCCATGCTGCCGCGACTGCTCGGCCAGCTCGCAATAGAACTGGGCGATCATGTTCGCCTCGTCTTCGCCCGTCATCGCTTCCAGGCGACGCGCATGCTCGATGGCCTTATGCCAGTCGCGCTCGTGCTGGTAGATCGCAATCAGGTGGCGCAGCGCGGACGGCGCATGCGCATCCATCGCGACCAGATCGGAGAACAGGGTTTCGGCGCGATCGAGCAGGCCGGCGCGCATATAGTCCTCGCCCAGCTCCAGCAAGGCGACGGTCTTCATGGCATCGGACAGACCCGGCCGCGAGACCAGATGCTGGTGCAGGCGGATCGCACGATCCACTTCACCACGACGGCGGAACAGATTGCCCAGGGCAAGATGGGTTTCCACCGTGTCGCGGTTGTATTCGGCCAGCTTGAGGAACACCTCGATGGCCTTGTCCTGCTCCTCGTTGAGCAGGTAGTTGAGGCCGCGGAAGTAATCGGAAGAAAGCTCGCTCACCTGCGCGCCGGAGCGCCGCACACCGGCCCGGCGGGCGGTCCACCAGCCACTGGCAAATGCTGCGGGTACGAGCAGGACGAGGACGTAGAGAAGCGCGCTCATGCACCAGCCGGAGAGGTTTTCGCCTTGCCATCCGCCGCGGCCGTCTTGCGGCGCAGGCGGCGATGGCGAGAACTGACGCCAAGCCAGGCGGTGAGTCCACCCAGCAGCCAGCCGATCACCAGTGCCAGCAACAGGGCGGCGCCTTTGGGCAGCTGCAGGCGGGCAAAGCCGAGGTCATAGGCGACCAGATCGGCATTGAGCGCGCCGACGACGATGCCGGCCGCAATGAAGAGGAGAAGAATCAGCGTAACGATCAGGCGCATATGGGGACTTTACCCGATTGCCGTGGAGCGGCACAGGCGGCTGTTCGGCCGACCTTCAGAATTGCGCCGCCGTTCGTTTTTTCCTGCTCCGTCCGCTGAAAAAAAGAAGGCAGGAACGGCTCATCGCCGTCCTGCCTTCCAAAGATCGTGGTGATTCCCGTCGAACGGGTGATCAATCCAGATTCAAGTTGACGCGCTCGCGCAATTCCTTGCCCGGCTTGAAATGCGGGACATGCTTGCCCGGCAGGGCTACGGCGTCGCCGGTCTTGGGATTGCGTCCCATACGCGGCGGGCGGTAGTGCAGCGCAAAGCTGCCGAAGCCTCGGACTTCGATGCGCTCGCCATTGGACAGGGCATGGCTCATCTGTTCGATCACGCTCTTGACCGCCAACTCCACGTCGGCGAACGCAAGGTGGGTCTGACGCCGTGCCAGCGCCTCAATCAATTCGGATTTGGTCATGGGTCCCCAATGTCCGTGACGTGTAACCGCGGGGCGACGTACCGCCGCCCCGCATTCCTGCTTTGCTTATTGCTTAGTCAGCCTTGTTGAGCTGCTCTTTGAGCAGCGCGCCAAGCTTGGTCGTGCCGCCGGAAGCGGACGAGTACTCAGCCATGGCATCGGCAACGTCTTCTTCGTCCTTGGCGCGGATCGACAGCTGCAGCTGGCGGCCCTTACGGTCCATGCCGGTGAACTTGGCTTCGACCTTGTCGCCAACCTTCAGATGCTGCGTGGCATCGTCGATGCGCTCCTTGGCGATGTCGTTGGCGCGAAGGTAACCCTCGACGCCCTCGCCCAGGTCGATCACGGCGCCCTTGGCATCCACTTCCTTGACGGTACCGTTGACGATGGTGCCGCGCGGATTGGTAGCCATGAACTGACCGAACGGATCCTGCTCCATCTGCTTGATGCCGAGGGAGATGCGCTCGCGCTCCGGATCAACGGCCAGCACCACGGCTTCGATCTCGTCGCCCTTCTTGAAGTTGCGGACGAGGTCTTCGCCAGACGCCTGCCAGGAGATGTCGGACAGGTGAACCAGGCCGTCGATGCCGCCGTCCAGACCGATGAAGATGCCGAAGTCGGTGATCGACTTGATCTGACCGGACACCTTGTCGTTCTTCTTGTGCATCGCTGCGAAGGCTTCCCACGGGTTCGAGCGGGTCTGCTTGATACCCAGCGAGATGCGGCGACGCTCTTCATCCACGTCCAGGACCATGACCTCGGTCTCGTCACCGACCTGCACGACCTTGGCCGGGTTGACGTTCTTGTTGGTCCAATCCATTTCGGAAACGTGCACGAGGCCTTCCACGCCCGGCTCGATCTCAACGAAGCAACCGTAATCGGTGACGTTGGAGACCTTGCCGAACAGGCGGCTGCCGACCGGGTAGCGGCGAGCGATGGCGACCCACGGGTCGTCGCCCAGCTGCTTCAGGCCCAGCGACACGCGGTTGCGCTCGCGGTCGTACTTCAGCACGCGGACGTCCAGCTCGTCGCCGACGTTGACGACTTCGGACGGATGACGCACGCGCTTCCACGCCATGTCGGTGATGTGCAGCAGGCCGTCGATACCGCCCAGGTCCACGAACGCGCCGTAGTCGGTGAGGTTCTTGACCGTACCCTTGACCACTGCACCCTCGGTGAGGCGCTCAAGCAGCTTCTCGCGCTCTTCGGAGAACTCGGTCTCGACGACGGCGCGGCGGCTGACCACAACGTTGTTGCGCTTGCGGTCGAGCTTGATGATCTTGAACTCGAGGTCCTTGCCTTCCAGGTAAACCGGATCGCGGACCGGACGCACGTCGACCAGCGAGCCCGGCAGGAATGCGCGGACGTCCTTGATGTCGACGGTGAAACCACCCTTGACCTTGCCGGAGATCTTGCCGGTGATGGTCTCTTCCTTGTCGAAGGCCTGCTCAAGGTCGTCCCATACCATGGAACGCTTGGCCTTCTCACGGGAGAGCTTGGTCTCGCCGAAACCGTCTTCCAGGGCGTCGAGGGCAACCTTCACCTCGTCGCCTACCTGCACTTCCAGCTCTCCGCTCTCGTCCTTGAACTGCTCGATCGGGACGATGCCTTCGCTCTTCAGGCCAGCGTTGATCACGACGACGTCGTTGCGGATTTCCACAACGATACCCGTGACGATCGCGCCCGGCTTCAGCTTGGAGATAGCCTGTTGGCTCTGTTCAAACAGTTCGGCAAAACTTTCAGTCATGTTGATTCCAGAAATGAGAAAAGGCCTTAAGTCCTATGCGCGCCGTGGAATGAATAGCGCACAGACAGTCGGCCCACCGGTTATGGGTGTCGCCGGATCGCTCCGTTGGCACCGTTGACCAAGACCCCTGCCGCGGCAGGGGCGCCAAAAGCCGCCGGCAGCCCTGGTCAGGACTGCACGACAGCCAATACTTTCGCGACGACGACGTCGATGCCCATGCCGGTGGTATCGATGAAAACCGCATCGGCGGCCGGCTTAAGCGGCGCGACGGTTCGTGACGCATCACGTTCGTCGCGCGCCTCGATCTCGCGCTGAAGAGTGCCAAGTGTAACGCTCAGCCCCTTTTCCTTCAACTGCTTATAGCGCCTTTTCGCCCGCTCGGCGGCACTGGCGGTCAGAAACACCTTGAAGGGCGCCGAGGGGAAGATCACGGTACCCATGTCGCGACCGTCGGCAACCAGGCCCGGGGCCTTGCGAAAGCCCAGCTGCATCTCTACAAGTGCTTGACGTACCGAAGGAATCGAGGCGATGGCCGAGGCCGCCCCGCCGGCCGTTTCAGTCCGCAATTCATCCGTGGCATCGTGCCCGTTGACCATGATCCGGGTATCACTGCCATCGGTCGTCGCCACAAAGCGGATCTTGGTGGTCTGGGCGCAGCGGGTCACCGCCTCGGCGTCGGACAGGTCCAGCCCCTCCATGCCCGCCGCATAGCCCACCGCGCGGTACAGGGCGCCGGAGTCCAGCAGGCGCCAGCCCAGTTTCTCAGCGACCATGCGACTGATGGTGCCCTTGCCCGACCCCGAGGGTCCGTCGATGGTAAGTACGGGGACGGACTGCGATGAAGTCATGGGGGCTCCTGACGGCGACGAAAGAAAACGCATATGCTATCGCGTTGGTCCTCGCACGGAACGCGGGATGTCCACTCGCCATCTCTTTCCGTCAGACCCTATGCAACTTCACACCATGACCGATCTGCGCCGCGAATTCGATCAGGCCGCCGAAGATATCCAGCGGCTTGGCCAGCGGCCGGACAACGACACCCTGCTCAAGCTCTATGCCTTGTACAAGCAAGGCTCCGAAGGCGATGTCCATGGCGACCCGCCGGGCTTCTTCGACTTCGTGGGTACCGCCAAATACGAGGCCTGGGCCCATCTGCGCGGCGTTTCCGAAGAGGAAGCAATGCAGCGCTACATCGAGTTTGTGCAGGAACTGCTGAGCTAAGTCCCGCCCCGCATCGGGGCCGAACCCTTGTTGTACGCCCTCCCCGTCGGCTCCCAGCGAGCAGGCGATCGCGATGTCGTGCCCCCGCCTGGGTCACGAGGACATCGCCGGCCCTTGCTTTCAAACGCCTACCACAGGCACATTCATACGATCGTTTGAACCTCGTCGACGGTCCGCATGAACTTCCCACACCTGTTCTCCCCGCTCGACCTCGGGCACACCACCCTGCCCAATCGCATCCTGATGGGCTCGATGCATACCGGGCTGGAGGACAAATCCAGCGACTACGACAAGCTCGCCGCCTACTTCGCCGAGCGTGCGCGGGGCGGCGTCGGCCTGATGGTGACGGGTGGCATTGCGCCCAGCATCCAGGGATGGCTGAAGCCGTTCGGCGGCAGGCTGAGCATGCCGTGGCATGTCGCGCGCCACCGCAAGCTGACGCGGGCGGTGCACGGCGAAGGCGGCAAGCTGTGCATGCAGATCCTGCATGCGGGGCGCTATGGCTATCACCCGCTTTCGGTCGCGCCATCAAAGATCAAATCCCCGATCACGCCGTTCACTCCGCGCGCGCTTTCCAGCCGCGGCGTTGAGCGCACTATCGGTGATTTCGTGGCTTGCGCGAAACTCGCCCAGGATGCCGGTTACGACGGCATCGAGGTGATGGGTTCGGAAGGCTATTTGATCAACCAGTTCCTGGCCTCGCATGCCAACCAGCGCGGCGATGGCTGGGGTGGCGATGCCGCCAGACGCATGCGTTTTCCCGTGGAAATCGTGCGCCGCACGCGCGAGGCAGTGGGTCGCGACTTCATCATCATCTATCGCCTGTCGATGCTGGACCTGGTGCAGAACGGCCAGGACTGGAGCGAGATCGTCACGCTCGCCAAGGCGATCGAAGCTGCCGGCGCCAGCATCATCAATACCGGTATCGGCTGGCACGAGGCGCGCGTTCCCACCATCGTCACCAGTGTCCCGCGCGCGGGCTTTGCTTGGGTCACCAGGAAGCTCAAGGGCGAAGTATCGATCCCGCTGATCACCACCAACCGCATCAACATGCCTGAAGTGGCCGAACGGGTCCTCGCCGACGGCGATGCAGACATGGTGTCGATGGCGCGCCCCTTGCTCGCCGACCCCGAGTGGGCGCTCAAGGCGAAGGCGGGACGCAGCGATCGCATCAACACTTGCATTGCCTGCAACCAGGCGTGTCTCGATCACGTGTTCAAGAACCAGCGTGCGAGTTGCCTGCTCAATCCGCGCGCCTGCCACGAAACCGAGTTGCGTATCGAGCCGACGACCGTGCGCAAGAAGATTGCCGTGATCGGCGCAGGCCCGGCCGGCCTCGCCTGCGCCAGCACGCTTGCCGAACGCGGCCACGCGGTGACCTTGATCGACCAGGCGGGCGAGATCGGCGGCCAGTTCAACTATGCGAAACGGATTCCCGGCAAAGAAGAATTCCACGAGACCCTGCGTTACTTCCGCCATCGTCTGGATGACGCTGGTGTCACGGTGAAACTTGGACAGGTCGCCGATGCATCGACGCTCGCCGCCGATGGCCACGATGAAGTGGTGGTCGCCACCGGCATCACGCCGCGTCATGTGCAGTTTCCCGGCAGCGATGACCCACGCGTGCTGAGCTACCTCGACGTGCTCGCGCGCAACAAGCCCGTGGGTCAACGTGTCGCCATCATCGGCGCCGGCGGCATTGGCTTCGACGTGGCCGAATTTCTGGTGGAACACGCGCCATCGGCCACGCTCGACGTCGCGCGCTGGACCCGCGAATGGGGCGTGGACATGCAGCTCGATAACCGCGGCGGCCTCGCCCCGGCCCATCCCGAAGCGCCGGCCCGCCAGCTATGGCTGCTGCAGCGCTCCGAAGGATGCCCCGGCGCCCGCCTCAACAAGACCACCGGCTGGGTGCATCGCGCCACGCTCAAGGCCAAGCGCGTCACCATGCTGGGCGGCGTGAGCTACGAGCGTTTCGACGACGCGGGCCTGCACATCACGGTGAATGGGCAGCCACAGGTGCTGCCGGTGGACAACGTGATCGTCTGCGCCGGGCAGGAGCCGAATCGGTCGCTGGCGGATGCCCTGATGGCCGCTGGTGTCACCACCCATGTCATCGGCGGCGCCGATGTGGCTGCCGAGCTGGATGCCAAGCGCGCCATTGACCAGGGTACGAGGTTGGCCGCCACGCTTTGACGAAGCCTCAGTCCCCTGTGGGAGCGCACCCTGTGCGCGACTGGGGCGACCTCAGTCGCGCACAGGGTGCGCTCCCACAGGGGGGCAGTTTCCCGGCCACAAACGACAACGCCCGGCCTTTCGGCCGGGCGCTGCGTCTGAAAAGAAAGCGCCCCGCTGGGCGACGCGTCGATGTGGGTCAGGGGGGAGGAAGACCAGACATCGCGGGGATAGCGTCGCAGCGGGGCGAGGGTCGCCGCCACCTGGGGGGAGGGGACGGTGGCGGGACGGAAGAAATAATATGATCGACGGGTTATAGAAACAAATATATATTTAGGCATCGACTTATACGAAAACCCTATTAAAGCCCTCCCATGTTCGACTTCAGACAGCTTCGTTACTTTGTAACGGTCGCCGAGGAGCTGAGCTTCACTCGCGCAGCCCAGCGGCTCTACATCTCCCAGCCGCCTCTTTCTCAGCAGATACAAGCGCTTGAGAACGACTTGGGAGTGCGCCTGCTGGAGCGGAACAAGCGCAACGTCGCGTTGACTGAATCCGGCAAGCTGTTCCTGGAACAGGCCAGGCAGATCCTGGCCAAGGCCGAAGAGGCCCGCGCCCAGATGGCGGACGCCGCCACCGGCTTCAGCGGCAAGCTGCGGCTGGCCTATACGGTGTCGGTGACCTTCCACCCCGCCCTGCCCCAGACGTTGCTGCGCTACCGCAGCTTTGCCCCCCAGGTACGGCTGATCCTCAGCGAGATGTACACCGAGCAGCAGTACGCCGCCCTGCTGGCTGGCGAGGTGGACGTGGGCTTCGTGCGCGACGAACCCGAGCACCCCGGCATGGCCAAGCTTCTGCGGCTGGACGTGATCGACCGCGAACCTCTGCTGCTCGCCCTGCCCGCCAATCACCCGCTGGCGGACCGCGAAAGCATCTGGCTGCGAGAAGTGGCCATGGAGGCCTTCGTGGTCCAGCCTCGCGAACTGGCCGCCACGCTGTACGACCGCTTGGCGCAGATCGCCGCCAAGGCCAACTTCCACCCGCTGATCAGCCAGCAAGCGCAGCAGATCAATGGTCTGCTGGTGCTGGTGGCCGCCGGCATGGGACTGGCCCTGGTGCCCGCCTCGATGCGCTCGGTCAGCCTGCCCGGCGTGAAATACCTGCGGCTGGAGGACCCCGATGCCTATATGCTGCTGGCCCTCGCCAGCCGGATCGACGAGCCCTCGCCGGTGGTCCGGCGCTTCCTGAGCGCCATGACCGAGGCAGATTGACCGCCGCGACCGCCGATTCGTCATGAACAGTCAATTGGCAGTCGATCCAAAGACTTGTGCGACTCCTGGAAACTGTTTACACTTGCCGTCTTGTATTTTTCTTTTAATAGTTTCAGGAGCTGGCCGTGAAGGTGCTTTCCTCTTTGAAGTCCGCCAAGGCGCGGCACCGTGACTGCAAGGTTGTGCGTCGTCGCGGCAAAGTGTTCGTGATCTGCAAGAGCAACCCGCGTTTCAAGGCTCGTCAGCGCTAATTGCTAGCTGCGATGAGTCTTAAGAAGAAGGGCCGCGAAAGCGGCCCTTTTTTGTTGCCTCGGTTTTTCAGATTTCCGAGGCTTCCCCCTGTGGGAGCGCACCCTGTGCGCGACTGGGGCTAGGCTCAGTCGCGCACA